>NZ_JBLZIO010000018.1:0-77320 GCF_048553315.1 Legionella sp. ST3F1
TGGAAAACGCTCTGGGAGGGATGGTTTAAACTCCAAGAGCGTTTAGAAGGTTACTTGTTGTACAAAAAATCGGCAGACATCTGATCAAGAGACAGTTGCTTGCAAACGGGTTACAGGACTACACGGAGCAAGGTTCTTTTATTTCACTTTCTTTTCTGGCGACTAAGAACTGTGGCAGGTATTTATTCAATGACTCAACCAACGTTGCAGCTTTTTCTACGTGCTGGGGCTGATTCCTATCAAAGCGTCGGAAACTAAACAGATCTCCCGGCGCACTGGCTGATAAAAGGTTAGTTAATAAGCTATCTATCGCCGCATCACTAATCTTTTGTGGTTTGTCTTTTTGAAAGGCTGCGATTTTTTGCGGTAACAAAGTGATATCATGTAAATTGTGGAAATGCACAAAATGTTGCTCGTCTGAATAATATGCGCCACTAACAATTGAACATGCACCAGCGAGCGCACTTTGAAAACCAATAGTACCGGTAAACGTCACTGTAATTGGACATTCTTTAATTAAATGAGTCGCTGGAGCAGCATAAGGAACGAGAACAACATAAGGTAATTTTGCCAGCCTCTGCATAACTTCCCGTTTTCTGAAACCAAATTGCAAGGGATGGTCTTTAACAAAAACAGTATAGCCCGCTTGACCAAGAACCTTAGAAATTTCCTCGACTACTTGTTCATTATTGAGCAGGGCAAGATCATCAAGCCAATAATCCAGAGAAGCCTCGGGAAGTAATTGTAATGCTAAAAAAACCCGCTTATCAGGGGCGACCTCAGCCAATCGCTTTTCCCAGTCCTCATGTAATAGGTTAAGCACTTTATAATCAGGCCAACGCGGTTTATGATCCAGGCGATTTAAAGCTTCGAGATAATGCAAATTCAATTTATCGCGCTTTAAATGGCGGATCAATTCGAACGCTGCCCCACGTAATTTAAAGTATAAAAAGGTACGCCAATACTGCAGACGACCAAATTTTTTACTATTGTTCACGTAGGATGGCGTAAATGAGTCATTGACTAATTGTTTTCTGGCTTTCTCAATTTCCTGCATCTCAGGTTCACGTAAATGAATCAATTTCCCTCTTACCATAAACATAACATGGTCGGGTACAATCGATGCTGTCAAACCCAAAAACGGTATATTGTAAGATTGCAATACTCGGTTTAAAACATCCAAAACATAACGATCAATAATAAAAGTAATCAGTAATTTTGGTTTTTCCTTTTTTATTAATGCGTCGAAGGTTAGCCACATCGCACCTATCATTGCTAAGGCTTGAGCTTTTTGTTGATTGCGTAAAACTCGGCAACGACGAATGATATCATCACAAAGTGCAGGGGAAAAATGCTGGATGGCAATCTGAGCACAATCCTTTTCACGTAGATTGGCATAAAAATCATCAACGATACAAATATCTCCCTCACCACGCAAATCACTTACCAGGCAAACAGACTTTGTAAAGTTTAAGCTATCCGCCAAATACTGCCACCAAGGGCCAGTGTTATGGTGAGAAAAAAACATTACATCGGTCATTATTATTTATCCTATAACTAAAAAATCAGGAGCTCAATTTGCTTTGAGCAATAGGCTTCACACCAACTCCCCTTAACATGACTGCCACAACAACGAGAGAAGCAAAAATGAGAAAACTATTAGAAACCCCCAAGGGTCCATTAAAGATACTGACCACAAGCGAGGTATAGCAAAACGCTAAAATTAGCTGCGAACCTAATCGAGCCGGATCTCTGGCATACTTGGCACTAGTACCACTGACGCATCCCCAGGCTGCAATAAATAGAATTGCTCCTATCAGTCCGAAATCCAGGAACCAGGCTCCCCAGGCAGTCGTATAAAAACCATAGATTTTAGTATCAACCATATTCTCTTTCATGGTAGACAAGACGGTGTTATTAGCGTAAAAAACACGTAATAAAGGCGATAAAATACCAACCTGGTAAGTTCCCCAATAGGGTGTGTATGTTTTATGATTGTCTATTATCTTGCTTAAGCTAACCACCCCATTTGTGAGATACATTGAATTTGTCATAAGTGTCATCGCCGTATCTTTACTGACTATATCATCCTCAATGAGTGTCGTTATCCATTGTTTTGGCGCAGCCCCCCAACTTTCCTGAACAACAAAGTTCATAAAGTCATTATAAGAAGTCTGATTGGAATTCTGTCTACGCTCAACCAGGACATGATTGCTGTATAAAGCAAAACAAATCCCCAGCATAAGCAATTTCGCCAATAAGGCATGTTCTCTGGGGAAAAACGTTTTCCCATGAAATTTTCTTATAAAACAGCAGGTCAACAGAAGAAAGAATAAAATAAATATTGGCATCCGCCCGCCATACAATAAAGCATAGATGATGGGTGAACTGGCAGACAGCTGGGCAAAACGGGCTACTGAAGGTTTGATCTCGGCTGCATTAATCACCAGCAGCATTAAAGCCGGGTAACTAAAAGAGAAAAATGGATAGCCCAAATACAGCCAAAATGAACGGTGAACATCCACACCCTTGTCAAGTTGCTGAACACGCAGTTCACGGATAAACGCTAAGCCATGGGAATAATCCAGGCCGCTCAATATTAGCTTGTCATAAGTCAGGCACAAAATACCCAATAAACCAAGCAGAGAAGAAAAAAGAACAACCCGATTAAGGTGTTGCGTTGAAACCACAACAGCAGCCTCATGACGGACGGGGAAAAATCGGGCAGATCGCTCGCCCAGAGTAAAAACCAGCAATCCACCCAGGATGAAACCCCAAACACCGAAGCCAACTGGTTTCAGATACTCAATCGGTTGAATATAAAAAACAACCAGTAACATCAACCACATTAAATAAAGAAAGTAGCTAGGTCTTGTAAAAAAAAACCGGGTCATACAGTACCTGCCAAAGAAACTTTATTTTCACTAACAAACTTATCCAAATATATTTTCTTTAATTCATCCGCTAAAACCAACTTCGGTTGCCATCCAGTTTTACTGATTTTGTCCGTATTCAATAGTTTTTTCGGCGTACCATCAGGTTTGGAGCTATCCCATCTGACCTCACCTTTATAATCGACAATTCGACAAAGTAACTCGACCAGTTCTTTAATGGAAATATCTTTGCCATAACCAATATTGACCAGTGGGCCGCTTACCGGGCAGTGAAGCAATTCATCATATTGGGCATCCGGTAAATTTAATAAAAATACCGCTGCATCACCCATATCATCACTATGCATAAACTCACGTTTAGGTGCACCAGAACCCCACACATCAACAAACGGCGCATGAGAAATCTTCGCTTCATGAATTTTTCGCATTAAGGCCGGAATGACGTGAGAAGCTTGCAAATCATAATTGTCATTTGGACCATAGAGATTTGTCGGCATAGCGACCAAATACTTGGTGCCATATTGTCGATTAAACGATTCACACATTGAAATGCCTGATATTTTTGCGAGCGCATACGCTTTGTTGGTAGGCTCAAGCGGGCCGGTTAACAAATGCTCTTCGCACATGGGTTGTGGGCAATCCCGTGGGTAAAGGCAAGAAGAGCCTAAAAACAATAAGCGCTTGACCTTATTTTCCCAGGAAGCATGAATAAGATTAGTTTGAATAATTTGGTTTTGATAACCAAAATCAGCAGGATAGGTATTATTGGCAACAATACCACCAACCTTTGCTGCGGCCATAAAGACATATTCAGGACGTTCCTGAGCAAAAAATGCATGAACCTTTGCCTGGTCTGTTAAATCAAGCTCACTCTTCGTTCTGAGTAACAGATTCGTATAGCCTTGCCTTTCCAGGGCTCTAACTAATGCTGAACCCACTAACCCACGATGTCCGGCTACATATATTTTGGCATTATGATGCATATCTCACTCACTCATTACAATTCGTAAAATTGGGTCTGTTACCCTATCTACTGGCTTGGCAACAGCCCCTGGAAGCCCTCTTCCACGATGCGCAGGTCATTTTTCATAACCATTTTCTTTAATAAATTTATCTCTGCAAGCGATTTCATAATCTGCGCGAATCATTTCTTCTACCAACTCATGAAATTGAATTCGTGGTTCCCAACCTAATTTCTGACGCGCTTTACTGGCGTCACCCAATAAAGTATCTACTTCAGTAGGCCTGAAATAGCGAGGATCAATGGCAATTCGGCATACACCATCACTGTCGTAAGCCTTCTCGTTAATCCCCTCACCTTCCCAATGAAGCTCTAAATCAATTTCCTTCGCGGCCAAATTGATAAATTCACGTACACTATGCTGTTCACCGGTTGCAATGACAAAATCCTCTGGCTTTTCTTGCTGCAACATCAACCATTGCATCTCAACATAGTCTTTGGCATGCCCCCAATCACGCTTGGCATTGATGTTTCCTAAATACAAACATCCTTCTAAACCACATTTGATACGCGCAAGACCTCGTGTAATTTTTCTCGTCACAAAGGTTTCACCGCGAATGGGTGATTCGTGATTAAACAAAATACCATTGCAGGCAAACATATTATAGGCTTCACGATAATTCACTGTTATCCAATAGGCATATAATTTAGAAACAGCATAAGGTGAGCGAGGATAAAAAGGTGTCGTTTCTTTTTGGGGGGTTTCCTGAACCAAACCGTATAATTCAGAGGTAGACGCTTGATAAAATTTGGTTCTTTGCTCAAAACCCAAGATCCGAATGGCTTCTAAAATACGCAATGCGCCTAAAGCATCCGAATTGGCAGTGTATTCCGGCTCCTCAAAGGAAACAGAGACATGACTCTGCGCAGCCAGATTATAGATTTCATCCGGTTTGGTTTGTTGAATGATACGGATTAGACTAGTACTGTCAGTCATATCACCATAATGGAGAATAAGGCGAAGATCCTTTTCATGGGGATCTTGATACAAATGATCAATTCGACCTGTATTCAGTAGGGACGATCTACGCTTAATGCCATGTACTGTATAGCCCTTGTTGATAAGGAACTCTGCTAAATAGGCACCGTCTTGACCAGTAACCCCTGTAATTAATGCCGTTTTCACCAAACACCTCGTGATATATCTGTCAGTTACGAAACAAATTCAATAGTCTCAGTTTTACCTGGCCCTAAACCTAATTGATTGTTCTTTCGTTGTTCTTAAATTTATGGCTGGCTAACAACTACTTTTAGTAAAAGTAGTTCACACCCTACCATAAACATCCTGGAATCGGACAATATCATCTTCGCCCATATATTCCCCACTCTGTACCTCAATCATAACCAGATCAAGCACACCAGGATTTTCCAAACGATGCTTATGACCAGCAGGAATATAAGTCGATTCATTCGTTCTGACAAACATTTCCTCCTCGCCATTGATGACCTTGGCCATACCACTCACAACAATCCAATGCTCACTGCGATGATGATGCATTTGTAAACTAAGGCTTGCTCCCGGCCTTACTTCTATACGTTTGATTTTGAAACGTGGCCCCTCTTCCAACACAGTATAGGTTCCCCAGGGACGATGCACTGTACGATGCAGTTTATGTGCTTCATGACCTTGTGCTTTCAACTGCGCATAGATACGCTTCACATCTTGGTCACGTGATTTATCCGCGACCAACAACGCATCGGGCGTATCAATAATGAATAGATTCTCAACCCCCACCGCTCCAATCAAGCGTTCTTTACTGCGAATATAACAATTCGATACGTCATGGAGCAGTGCCTCGCCTTCAATACGATTTCCCTGTGCATCAGGCTCAGCCAAATCACCTAACGCATTCCAGGAGCCAATATCGCTCCAACCGATGCTACACGGCACAACAGCAACTCGCGCTGACTTTTCAATAATGGCATAATCAATTGAGTTTTCAGGAACGGTGCTAAAACTTTGGGCATCCAGTTCCAGTTGTGAAAACCCTTTTCCTGTTGCCGTATGAGATTGTTCCAGGCACGTTTTAGTAGCGAGAAGAATATCCGGGCAATAATGCTCCATCTCCCGCAATAAGGTCCCAGCGGAAAAACAAAACATCCCTGAATTCCACAGAAAACGTCCTGAATCAAGGTATTCTTGTGCTTTTAGCAAGGAAGGTTTTTCAACAAAACTTAATACATTGGTGCCATCCGCTTCGATATAACCGTAACCAGTCTCAGGGCGATCAGGCTGAATACCAAAAGTAACCAACTTGCCTTGTTCAGCCAGCTCAACCGCTCGTGCAATTGCTACCTCAAACGCTTCCTGTTCGGAGATAAGATGATCGGCAGGCAATACCAGCATCAGTGTATCTTCATTATACCCATTAGTGATGCGCAAGGCTGCGGCAGCAATAGCAGCGGCTGTATTACGACCAAAAGGCTCGAGAATAAAAGACATGGTCAGGCCAGCTGCATTCACTTCCCGAAACTCGTCTTCTGTTTTGAAAAACAGTTCCCGATTGGTGACTGTGAGGATTTCCTCAACGCCGGATAAAGCCGCTCCCCGCAGAAAAGTCTTCTGCAATAGGCTTTGCCCATCAGCCAGGCGAATAAATGGTTTAGGATGCAATTCACGGGAAACCGGCCAAAGCCTGGAACCTGCTCCACCACATAGAATTGTCGGTATCAAACGCATTGACACTCCTTGTTTCTTGCTCTTAATTCACTGAGAATACATCCACACTGACCACTGCGCTCACATAACCTTGAGGAATAGAGGCTAACGAGACTATGTGTACAATCTTGTGGACGCGAGTTGTGTCTGCGCGAAAAAAAGCGGATTATTATAAAAAAATTTATACTTGTCAATTTCCTACAAAATCCTGTTTTATACCATTGCCTGCGGTCCGTCGTTATTTCGCCAGCTTTTCGGCCAGGATAGTAGAAACGGTAACAGACCCTATTGGTTAGGAAAAAAATCATATTTATTATTCTTACTATTCTTCTTTATCTTAACGTCAGGGTATAAACCTACGGCAACGGAATCATCGGGCACATCTGTATTTCTTATAAAGGTATTACCGGCGATACTGACATTATTACCAATATGGCACTTACCGATCACCGAGCTTTTAGCATATAGCACGACTGCCTGACCAAAACGAGGATAGACACTATTTACATCCGTTCCAACAGTGACATTCTGATAAACGACCAAAAAATCCGAGTAATGCGCGTTTCCAAGAATAGTGCCTACCGGGTGGACAAACAAAAACACCTTTGGAAGCGCAATAGAATAAAAAGCATCAATCCCATGTAAGGCTTTATTCAGTAAAAATGCTTTTTCCGCCACATTGATAAATTGCTGCCGATAGGCTTCATTGGCAACGAAATACAAAAACATGGCATAGTGATCAGAATTCAAATGATTAAATACCGTCTGCCCTTCATCGAAATAATATTTTTTGCGAATATGAGAAAAGCAGTAATCCAGCCGTTCAATCACTGTCGGCATTATCTGGGTGATATTATCCTTTACTGGCACCCCATCGGGATAAAACGTTTGTAATTGTTTTGCCAGGTACTCACTGAGCGAGTGTAGTTCAATGGTTAATTTCATTTAGTCAGCTTCATGGGGATGCCCTGATTCAACAAATAGGAGCGGGCACGAATTGGGTTATTATCACCGAAGTGAAAAAGGCTCGCGCAGGCAACCGCATCAACCTGGGCTTCTTTAAACGCATCAACCAAATGCATAAAAGTACCGGCGCCGCCGGCAATAATAAGGGGTCGATCCGTATAGCGTCTCACCTCTTTGGCTAATTGCAAATCATAACCATTCATCATGCCATCGTTATCGATAGAATTCATAACAAATTCGCCAGCACCTCGTTCAGTCATTTCCAGGACAAAATCACGTAACGACTTGGTTGATTTTTGCATACCACAATGGCTGTAAAGAGAATAGTTTCCATTATCCACTTTGACATCCAAGCCTACTACCACACATTGCCGGCCAAACAAATTAGCTGCTTCGCCAATTAAATCGGGTGTGGTATGCGCTGCAGTAGTAATCGAAATCTTATCTGCACCTGCCAACAGTAAGCGGCGCATTTTTTCAATCGAATCAACACCCCCCCCTACTGACAAAGGCATAAAACATTCTGCTGAAACCGCATTGACCGTTTTCTCCAAAATGTCAAAAGCACTGCCTTTCCGATTAGCATCAATATCCCAAAAAAATAATTCATCCGCATTTTGTGCATTGTAAATTCTTGCTGCTGATACCGGATCACCGGTGTCACGAAAATTCTCAAACTGTTTGCCTTTAACCATTCTGCCATTACTCAACAACAGCGTTGGAATGATTCGCTTTTTTAACATGCCCCACCCCACTCACAAAAATTCTCAAGCAATAACAAACCGTTATCTTGACTTTTCTCAGGATGGAATTGAATACCAACTACATTTTCCTTAACTACAATAGCGGGAAATTGCTTACCATAATCAGTTAAAGCCAACACATTGCCTGTATCACTGGCATTGAAAAAATAAGAATGAACAAAATAAAAATCCACATGCTTTTTCAGGTTGTTACAAAGGGGATGGTCAAAATTAAAGGTCAGGGAATTCCAGCCAACATGAGGAACTGGCAAATCAGGAAGATCAAGAAACTCAACCTTGCCATCAATCAATCCCAGGCCTTTAGAGTAGCCACCCTCTTCACCTTCTGTAGAGAGAATCTGCATACCCAAACAAATTCCAAGTAAGGGCTTTCCTTCTTGTACATGTTTCATTATGACTGTGTCTACTTCAAGCGCCGCAATATTCGCCATAGCAACTGCATAAGAACCAACACCTGGAATAATCAGATGGGAACAGCGCTCAATTGCTTGGGCAGTTTTCACAATTTCAGGTTCATAGCCCAAATAGCTCAAGGAATTATAAACTGAATTAATATTCCCCATGCCATAATCTAAGATGCCTATTATTTTATCCATTCACCTTCTCTATACCACTTAATCGTATCCCATACCGGTTTCGCTTTCGGATTATTTTCAAAATCATGCTCATAAGGCGGTATGGCCATTTGTTTAACAATTGTATTAAATTCTTCTTCAGTAAGACCAACATAGCTTAAAAAAACATCCAACGATTCAGGTCGTTGCCCTTCCATCGCATTCCACTTTTCAGCGTCTTCTTTGGTGATCTTGTTGTTACGTAATTTAATTGAATTAATTTGCGTAATACGACTATAACCCCGCTTGATGTATTTAATGTAATCACGGGTACCTTGCATGAAGCACTCAATCTTCTCACCGGTGGTGTTCACTTCGTTGGGCACACCTTCTAACTCATCTGCCTGCCAGCCAAGTTCCTCTTTAATCCACTTGGTATTGGCTTCATAATCCCAGGGAATAAAACTTCCCAAACAGACTGATGCATACCCCAGTTTTTTTAATTCACTTAATTTAGGATAAGTAAACGGATTCAAATCACGCCGATCGATTGGATCTTCAGGGGTATTAATCATACCGTACATATCATCGGCTGATATTCCGAGGTTTCTAATCATGTTGAATTTTTTCTCATCCTCATACTCGATTTCGTCGTTCAGATAATCGTAGTAAGCGGTTAACTCAGCCTGGGGCTCACCCCAAAAAATAAGTGGAACATTGTATTTAATGGCGATTTGCATCGGATAGGAATAAATGCCGGTATGGCAGTGCCAGCAAAAATCCGTTTTACGGATGAATGATTCGAGCATGAGTTTTTTTACGATTTTCCAATTAGGCGTGAACTCGATCACATCAACCCCTAATTTCTTGAAGGTCCGCTGATTATTCTCATTAATCACCGAACGCATAAAACCGTGATTAAAGCGAACAACCAATGGTTTTATCTTGTATTCCTTCATCAGGTATAAGAGTTGAAAAGTACTATCTTTCCCGCCGCTAAAAGGAATAATACAATCATAATCACCCTTGCCACGGTATTTCTCTATCAATTGATCCAATAGCTTTTTCCTGGCTACCCAATCAATTTTTTCTTTTTTAATTTTCGCTGAGTTACAAATGTTGCAACATCCATGCTCATCGAATTCGATGGTTTCGTAAGTTTCTGGTAGTAAACAATTAGAACAACGCTTAAGTTTCTCAGTCATAAAACACCTAATTAAATTGTGAATCCATCATCTACGATAAGATTCTGGCCATTAACATAGCTCGACAGATCAGACAGTAAATAAATTAAGGAGCCAGATAAATCGCCTTTATCCAACATCCCTTTATTGAGGCACTCCTCTTTATAAGCGCTTACAAAAGAAGCGGGTTGAGCATCCAAAATGCCTCCGGGGCTTAAAGAATTAACTCTGATTTGTTTACCTTTAAATGATTTTGCAAAATACTTAGTCAAATGAATGATACCCGATTTTATTACAGCGTATTCAACAGGCATAGTCATCGCGGTATTCTCATAAATTTCAAATTTGGGCGCTACAACACCATAAATAGAGGCAATATTAATCATATTGCCATAACCCTGCTGCATAAAATAAGCAGCAAATTGCTGGGAAGTCAGGAAGTATCCCCCCAAATTAAGAGTTATATTTTCACAGAAATCGCTATATTCGACCTCCATCAATCGCCGGCCATAATTTTTATTTCGCGGATAAGCGTTATTGACCAACGCGTCTATTTTCCCATATTTTTCCGAAACTGTTTTAACCGCATCAAGAATGGAAGTTTTATCTGTAATATCCAATGTTACAAAATCAACCCGCCCTTCCGGGTTCTGTTGACTTATCCTTTCTACAACATCGAGTGCTGCTTCCTTATTATGATCAGCAATGATAGCAATACCGCCATTCCTGGCAATTGCCTGAACAAATTCGGCTCCTAAAAGGCCTGCTCCGCCAGTAACAACAACAACTTTATCGTTTAGTACCTGATTCATAAATCTACTCTGTACGACCCATTTTTAATTATGACGTCTGAAGACCGGCTTGATGATCTCACCTTGCAAATAACCTTCCGTTGAACCTTGTTCAATAGCATGCGCATAAATTTTAAAAGTCTTTTCAAGGGCTGCTGCCGTTTTTTGTAACTCGTTATCACCATGCCGATAACTCAAAGCGATCCAGGGCATCAGCACCCCGTTCTTGATCATTTCCTGCGAAAATAGGGTACGGAATGCTAAAGAAGTCTCCCCTTTCGCATCATACGTTGCATACCAGGGCGAACATTCTATCCCACCTGCCTTAAAGAAATCGGCGATACCTGCCTCTGCAGCCTTCTGATTCATTAACGCGATTAAAGACTTACCGTAATTCCATATATGTTCCACAACCTGATGCCGTTGCATAAACTCCACTGTTTTTACGAAAGCACCGAGGCCGCACATTTCAGCACCATGGGTTGTCGACAGTAGAAACAGACGCTCACGGCCAGGAAATTCAATTGAACCAAGCTCCATAATTTCACGCTTGCCTGCTATCGCTGCTACAGCAAAACCATTCGCCATTGCTTTGCCAAAAGTACAAAGATCCGGTTGAACGTTATAATAATTTTGCGCACCCTTCAGATCCCAACGAAACCCGGTGATCATTTCATCAAGGACAAAAACAATACCATGCCTCTTGCATAAGCGCTGAACATCATGAAGATAGGTTTCACCGGCGTGAGTAAGCGATGGCGCTGGATGCTGCATAGCACTTGGCTCCAAAACCACGCAGGCTATTTGCTCCGGATATTCCGCAATAAGCGCTTCCAATGAAGCAAGATCGTTATAGCTAAAAAGTTTGGTTTGCTCAATGACATTAGCAGGTATACCACGTTTTATCGGCGTGGAACCAATAAACCAATCATCGTAGGAAAAAAAAGGCTGTTCGGCACAACGTGCTACCAAATCGCGACCAGTATAAGCTCTTGCTAATTTAACGGCAGCTGAAACAGCTGTTGAGCCATTCTTAGTAAACTTCACCATGTCAACGCTATCAATCAGATCCACTAATAATTCAGCGGCTTCCAATTCGATCATCGACGCTCTGGTCAGATTATTACCATTCCTAATCTGCTCAAAAGCGGCCTGATCGATTTCATCTTCTGCATAGCCAATATTGACTGCTCGCAAGGCCATACCATAATCCAGGTATTCAATCCCCTTGTCATCATAGGTATAGGCCCCTTTTCCGCGTACCATAATTTGCGGTGCATTTTCAGGATATTGGTCATGACCGCGCGAATAGGTATGAGCGCCACCAGGAATTACGTGCAACAGACGCGATTTAAAGTCGTTTTTCATTTTTATTCCATTCAATGGCCAGGGGTTGTTTACATTTCGCTAGTTGGAGTGCTTATGGTTTGATTTTCGGGCATCGCAGCGGAGCGCAGAAAATCAAGCCATGAGTCCCCCGAGATAGTAGAAATGTAAACAGCTCCTGGTTTTAAATTAATAACTCTTTATTTTTCAATATGGTTTCTATTTTTAAGAAGTCTAATAGCGTATCAACTTCCAAAGACTTCCATGCAGGAACGATATAAGGCAACGTGCGTTCGTGGTAGAAAGTTTCTGTCTCAAGGTATTTTTTAATGTCTGATATATAAAGCGAACCCTCAAAAAAATACACATCATCCACATCCTGCCTACGGATAGGTTTAGCAAAACTTTCCCGGTTATAAGGCCGCAAAAAATTATCATCCCCTATTGTTGCACAGTAGACAGGATGCGAAGCTTCCACTTTACTTGCTCCAACGATTGATAATCCCTCACCAGCCACCAGCGTTTCCAGAGCCTCGTCAACATCGGACGCTTCCGTTAAAGGGGAAGTCGGCTCCAGCAAGACAAAATAATCGTAAGGCCCATCCGTCTCAGCACAGAATTTAATGGCATGAATGACTGCTTCTGAGGAAGGCGAAGTATCCCTGGCGAATTCGGCTGGGCGCATAAAAGGCACCTCAGCGCCATACGCTAACGCTACTTTAGCTATTTCTGGATCATCCGTTGTGACGATAACCCTGTCAACATAGCGAGAACTTAACGCTGTCTTTATAGGCCAAGCGACTAAAGGAATTCCATTTAAAGGGCGAATATTTTTCCCAGGCAATCCCTTACTTCCGCCTCTGGCCGGTATAATTGCCAAAACTTTTTTTTGCTTAATCATCTTAAAA
The DNA here is from genome assembly GCF_048553315.1 of Legionella sp. ST3F1. Classification (NCBI taxonomy): domain Bacteria; kingdom Pseudomonadati; phylum Pseudomonadota; class Gammaproteobacteria; order Legionellales; family Legionellaceae; genus Legionella; species Legionella sp. ST3F1. The sequence continues at coordinate 13,068 of NZ_JBLZIO010000018.1, forward strand.
ACCTAACAGACTAACCTCTTCCTGTGCTCTTTTAAAATCGTCCATACGCCCAATATCTAACCAATATTCATGGATGGGAAACATATTAACACTTTTTCCCTTGTCAATGTGATGTTGGAGCAAATCAGGCATATCAATACGCACACCCGGTAAAACACTACGCGCAAAGTCAGGAGAAAGTAAATAAATTCCCGCATTAATGAAAGAACGATGCACCGGCTTTTCAACAATTGAAGTGACTCGATGGCCATGAAAATTCAATACACCAAAAGGTACTCGATGCTCATACTCACGCACACAAATAGTTGCTACCCCTTCATGCTCGTTATGAAAATCCAATAAATTCTGAAAATTCAGGGAAGTTAGCAAATCGCCATTCATCATGAATATGGGTAAATCAATTTCGTCATGAGGTAACAACCCCAAAGCCCCACCGGTACCAAGTGGGTGTTCTTCATGCACATAGCGAATCGTAACCCCCCAGCGACTACCATCACCAAAGTGTTTTTTGATCATCTCAGGCATAAAATGGGTCGAAATAAAAAAGCGATGGAAACCCGCATCAATAAAACGTTCAATAATTAGCTCTAAAATAGCTTTGTCACCCACTTTAAGCAACGGCTTTGGACACTCTTGCGTCAAGGGATGTAAACGCGTACCAAATCCACCGGCGATGAGAAAAACAGGATTATCGCGATGGCGTTTTCTTAGGATATCATGCAAGGTTTCCAAGCCGACCACTCGCCCATCAGGAGCTACAATGGGCAATTGCAGAAGCTGGTATTTTTCCATCGTTGCCAGGATGAGTTCTTTGCTCCAATCAGCATCCGCCTTTTTGGGAGTCTCACACATCATCTCTCGTACTGGCAAATCTAAAGCGAGATGTTTAATCAGGGCACGCCGTATATCCCCATCCGTTACCGTTCCTAATAAACGGCTTTGTTCATCCACAACAAGGGCGATTCGCTGTGCACCTCGATCAAGAATTTCTATTGCTTCACTAATTGTTGTATCGGGTTTTATGAGTAAGGTTTCCCAATTTATCATTTTTCATCACCGCAATATGTTTCTAGGCTGAACTCTGTCCGGCGTATTAAGGCCGGTAAGACCAATTGTCCTGGTGCTACATCCCGTACAATAGAAGCACCAGCCCCCACTACTGCATCGTTACCTACCCTGGTTCCCGGAATCAAGGTAGCTCCACTGGCAACAAAAGCACGTTTACCAACGTATACATTGCCACACAATACCGCACCTGGGGCAATATGAACATGATCCTCAATGACACAATCATGATCAACAGAGGCGCGCGTATTAATGATCACATTATTACCAATCCTTGCATCAGCCTGGATCACTGCACCAGCCATAATTTGTGTCCCTTCCTGCAGATGGGCATCCGGATCGACGCAAGCTGCCGGGTGCACAAGTGCAGGGAAATAATAACCTTTTGCTTTCAATGTTTCGAAAATACGCTGCCTGCTATTCGTATCTCCCACGCGCCGCCCAACCGCATTGACCAGAGCAACTTCGTCAGGATTGAATGCAGTTAAATCCTCTCCAGTCCCAAGAACTCGGATATCCCGCCAGAAATTTGCTCCTTGATTTACCAATTCAGGAGCACATACGCCCAATACAGGTAAATCCAGCGCCCTGACCAACGAGAGCAAAACCTTAGCATGCCCTCCGGCACCAAGTAAAATTAAAGGCCTCTGAAACTTATTTAAAATCATAATTCAAAACCTCACCAGGTTCATACGATTTACTGCTGGTAGAACCAATTAGCTCCCAAAACAAATTAGGTGGTAAACCGCCGCCAGTTCTTGCTGTAGTTAAATCACTACGCTCAATGACTTTACCCGCCGGTAAATGGTGGGCGGCAACAATCGATTGCCTGGCTGCCCGTCGTGTATCCCATTCACTGGTTTGTGGTGCCTTGATGGGACTGCCTAAGGCAATTTCCAGGGCGCGAATATCAGACACTAATTTTTTGAGTTCATCCACCTCAATAGAGGCTTGATGATCAGGTCCAGGCAACGTCCTATCGAGGGTAAAATGCTTTTCAATCACTCTCGCACCACGAGAAACAGCTGCAACCGGAATCACTGTTCCTTCAGTATGATCAGAATAGCCAACATCCAAACCAAATGCTGCCGCCAGAGTATCCATTGCACGCAGATTCACTTCATGCCAGGGCGTAGGATATTGCGAAGTACAGTGGAGTAGAGTCACATGGCCTTTTAACATTTCCCGCCTCTGAGGATTAGACCAGCATTGCCAGACCTCATCGATTCTGCGCGGCTCCTCTGGGAATTGCAACGCATGGGCTACAATCGCCAATGCTTCCTCAACCTCTGCCAACGTAGCCATTCCAGTAGAAATAATCAGCGGCTTACCTGTTTTAGCAAAACGCCACAGTAAAGGCGCATTGGTCAACTCACCTGAAGGAACTTTATAAACCGGTAAATTGAGTGATTGTAAAAATTGTAAGCACTGCTCATCAAATGCTGTTGATAAAAATTCAATCCCTCTTGCCCTGGCATGCTTTTGCAAATCGCTGTGCCAGGCTTCGGGTAACTCCAGTTTCGCGAGCATGTCCAATTGAGATTCTGCTTTATCGGTCGTTGATTTTTGATAGTTAGCTTTTTCAACTTTTTTGCTGGCTAGTCTGCTTGCCTTAAAGGTTTGGAATTTTACCGCATCAGCACCCGATTCAGCAGCCGCATCGACCAACTGAAAAGCAAGATCTCGACTGCCATTATGATTTACACCCGCTTCAGCAATAATATAAACCGGTTTTTTATGGTCATGCATAGTGAAAATTCCAATCTTGAAAGTGTTTTACAGTTGATAATTGATAGTTTTTAAGCACAGGTAAAATTCGTCCTGATACCTCCCCATTACCATAGGGATTAATGACTTGACGGCATTTTTCCTTGAACGCCGGGCTTAATGCTTTACCCAAGGCTTCTTTAATTGCGGGATAATCAGTCCTGCAATGAACGATAGAATCAGCGGCCAACCGTCCCTCCTGCCGCAAACCGATATTTACGGTTGGCACCCCAAAAGCAGGAACCTCAATGATACCGCTTGACGAGTTACCAACCACCGCTTCAGCATGTGCGACAGCACTCAGGTATTTTTTAAAGCCAAGTGATTTCACTGCAAAAGCTCGTCCCGGATTAGTTTTACAATAATTTTCCAACAGTTGAATAATAATGTGGCCGCCATTGTCTGCATTAGGATACGTGAAAAGTACCTGATGGTTCGGCCAGTCATCAAGTGTCTGTAACAAGGCTTTAAAAGCGGCTTCCACAGGTTCATCTGCATTGGTTGCAGGATGATAAGTCACTAAAAAATAAGGCTCATGAAGGGGAATTTGCAATTCACCTGCCAATCCGGCCGATGAAAGACAAGCTGTTTTTATCGTGTGCTCCAACCCCAGTGCACCCACATTAAATACGCTGCCAGGTTCCTCCCCCATTTGTATTACGCGGCGACGATACTCTTCAGCCGCCACAAAATGCAAGGATGATATTTTGGTAACCGCATGCCGTATTGAATCATCATAGGCACCCAAAGTTAACTCACCCCCATGGGCATGGGCAATAGGGATTTTCATGATTAATGCAGCTTGGGCAAGTGCCAGGGTTTCAAACCGATCACCCAATAAAAATAAAATGTCCGGATTGAGGCGGGACAAGGCATCCGCAAAACCGATAGTGGCAAGACCCATTGACTTTACAACGCCCACAGGGGAGTCGGAAGCCAGTAGCATTTCGACTTTTTCATCAATGTTAAAGCCATCCGCTTCAATTTCTTTCCAGGTTTCTCCAAACTGCGGAGCCAGGTGCATACCACTTACTAACAGCTGTAAGTCCAAATCACTACTGTCCTGAATTGCTTTCATGAGCCAATACAATAAGCCATATTCTGCCCTTGTAGCTGTAAAAACCGCGATCTTACGCATGGACATCTCTCTGAATGACAACAGAACTTGGTAAATTAACCACTCTCTCAGCAAACCATTCTACGTTACTGAGTGAACCACTCAATGCATTTTTAAACATCGGTAACTGATGCATAGGTTGCCAGATCGGCCTGGTCATAACCCCGGCCTCATTGGTTGCTTTCAGCAACTCATCACGCTGTTGCTGATTCTCGCATATCACCGCATTAAGCCAATAATTACTACGGCAACCCTCAGGCTCGGATATAAATTGTAACGAGGTATTTGCTAAAAGCGCCGCATAATTTTTTGCTAACAAACGCTTACTTTCTATAAAAGAATCCAGTTGCTCTAATTGGGCACACCCCAATGCTGCATTGATATTGGGCATACGGTAATTAAAGCCTGTTTCATCGTGGAAAAATTCATAGGGATGAGGTTTTTTAGCCGTTGTTGTTAAATATTTTGCCCGAATACCCAGCTCTTTATCTGCTAGAATCATCCCACCACCACCGGTGGTGATGATCTTATTTCCATTAAAACTCAGAACCCCTATCTTCCCAAAAGTACCTGTGTGGCGGCCTTTGTATAAACTACCGAACGATTCAGCAGCATCTTCAATGATCGGCACATGCCAGCGTTCCGAGACATCGAGTAAACCATCAATATCTGCCGGGTGCCCAAACGTATGCATAGGCACACAGGCGCGGATAATACGGTTATCTGCTCGATGACGACAAAGGCCTGCCTCATCAATAAAAGCAAACTCGTCCAGCCAGGCATCAACCGCTTGTGGTGATAAACCGAGATTTCGCTTATCGACATCTAAAAATACTGGCTCTGCCTTGCAATAACTAATAGCATTACAGGTCGCGACAAAGGTCAATGGCTGGGTCAGCACATAATCCCCCTGACTGACGCCAGCTAGAATTAAAGCCATATGCAGGGCACTGGTACCATTGACCGTGACTACCGCACTGGGGCTACCCGTGTAGGCAGCCATTTCCTGTTCAAATTTATCAACGTAGGCACCTACGCTAGAGACAAAACTCGAGTCAATAGTAGCAAGCACGTAATCGCGTTCATTGCCAATGAATTTGGGTGCATGCAAAGGGATAAAATCATCCGTGCGGTATTGTTCACGAATAAACTGAATGAGGAAATTAAACATAATAATACTCAAACATTATAAATATCTGCCTTGTATTTGGCTAAATTATCACTCGAAGTAAACCATTCGATTGTTTTTTGTAACCCTTCACTGATAGAAAACCTTGGGGCAAACCCGGTTAGATTACGAATTTTACTGTTATCGCACCATAGTCTGGAAACCTCTGATTTTTCCGGCCGCAAACGTTGCTCATCGAGAACAAACTCAACGTTGCTCTGCATGAGCTCTCGAATAAGATTCAGTGTATCGCCAATAGAAATCTCATAGTTTGAGCCAATATTCACAACCTCACCGACAGCCTTGTCGCAACGGGCTAACTCGAGGAAACCACGGCAAGTATCTTCAACGTAATTAAAATCGCGTGTTGGAGTCACATCACCTAACTCAATTCGATCCCGGCCACTGGTAATTTGGGCAATAATTGTTGGAATGACTGCACGCGCAGATTGTCTTGGCCCATAGGTATTAAAAGGTCTTGCAATCGTTAATGGCAGATTAAAGGCGTTAAAAAAACTGATTGCCATTGCATCTGCACCAATTTTAGAAGCGCTATAAGGGGATTGCGCTTGTAAAGGATGCTTCTCGTCAATGGGTACGTATCTTGCCGTCCCATAAACTTCGCTAGTGGATGTATGGATAATACGCCCAACCTCGTTTTCCAGGGCAGCCTGACAAATATTTAACGTACCTTTAACATTGGTGTCGACGTAACTGTCTGGCGCAACATAAGAATAGGGAATTGCAATTAATGCCGCCAGGTGAAATACAACATCCACGCCTTTGGTAATGTGTTTACAATAATGAGGATCACGAATATCCCCTGTTAAGACTTCAATATCATTTAAACAATGAATGTCTTCAAGCCAACCCCAATAATTAAATGAGTTATATTGAGAGAGTGCTTTCACTTGGTAACCTTCCCTCACTAATAACTCAGTAAGATGAGATCCGATAAAACCATCAGCACCGGTAACGAGCGCTTTCATCCAACTATCCTCATTTCAAATTCAATTCTTGATAACAAAAATCATGGCACGAAGCAGGGCTCCGGCCATGAACCAATTCAGAACAATAACGTGATTTAGCCAGCTTTGGCGAACTTGCAGTTATTTTTCTGCCAATTCATTTGCACGATTTGTTGCAAAGACTGCTTGCATAAGTACCAATGCCACACCCAGCACGAAACCCAGCGTTAGAGAAAAAGCCAGGATCAAGCGTTTCCTCGGCGCTATAGGGGTATCCGAAATATCAATATTGCCATCCAGGCGAAACACAGCAACATCCGCAGGGTTTATAGTAATCTTACGTAAAAAATTATATTCACCTTCTAACTTACGCAATTCCGGCGCGAAAGCGTCGTCAGATTGCCGTGCATTGAGGGTATCTATTTCTGCCTTCAGTACTTTGCTGCTACGCCCTAACAACCTGGCGTTCTTCAAAGAACCGGTTTGGGGCGGCAATTTACCCTCTGACTCCATTACCTGAGCAACATTTAAGGCCTCTTGTAATTGCTTAATGCGATCATAACGTTGTTCTTTTGCTATCTCACGCACGGTATTGATTCTCTGCTCGAAATCATGAGCCAGGCTTTGGTTTTCGCTCTTGACAATGTTAAGCATGTTACTGATTGCATCTTGTTTAACGACATCAATATAACGTTCTACCCATTTTGCTGCTTCTGCAACATTCGTACTTCTGGCTACCACCGTATATTTAATCGGAGATTTAACGTCTTCTTTAACGGTCAAGATACTACTGAAACCTTTATAAAGTGCGTTTAAAGCTGCTTTATTGCGTGGTTTAACTGGCAATGTGGGTAAATAGGCTTTATTAAAGAGAGTCCACATACTTGCCTGGGATAACAAGGAAGAGGCAAATACCTGATAAACATCTTTTACCTGGAAAGGTTTTAATAATGAATTCTTGTCATACGAACGGCCATAATTAAAAGGAGCAATATCCCCAGCTGTTGGCGGTACAATATAGGCTTTAGCCTCAAAGACTGGCTGGGTATTCCAAATCTTCAAACATCCAATTGCTGTAGTTAAGACGATGACGAAAAAGATAACCCATTTTTTTTGCCATAACAGACGCAAGAGTGCTACCACATTAATTTCATCGTTGCTGTAAACTGCCGCAGTTTGCTGTCCTCTCACATTTACTCCTTAAATTCACTAAACCTGATCCTAGGCATCCTCGAACATGTGCGATAGTATCATTCACAACAAAAAAAATCTCGAATTGTCTTATTTTTATACTATTTTACCGTCTTGCTGCCCTCGTCCGATAAATAATCAAAAAAAATACAGCCATAGCTGTATTACCTATTATAAAATGATTGCCAAACCTTTAGCTCTACAGGATAATTCAAACTCTTTTTGCTGATTTTCATCGTTCGAAACAGGGAAAAGCAGGCCAAAACCCATTTAAGGATGTTATTAATTGATGCGTTTTTCTTGGTTTTACAATTTGTCAGCAATTGCTATAAGGGGTCTCACTCTAGCAGCAAAATTTTTATTAGTAATCTGTTTAGTGCAGTATTTCCAACCCAGCGAACTGGGCTTGTACGGTGTTATGGCCGCGATAGTAGCCTATGCCCTTTTCTTTCTTGGTCTGGAGTTTTATAACTACACATCCAGGACACTGGTAGGCGCTTCCGAAATCGAACAAGTGCTTATCATAAGAGATCAATTCATTCTCTACGCCCTTACCTTCGTCCTGAGCGCCCCGGCTTTTTATATCCTGTTCTATTTGCATCTCGTACCCTATTCCCTGTGTTTCTGGTTTTTCATCCTTATTATATTCGAGCACGCGTCCAACGAGTTGATGCGGATTCTTATTGCCTTGTCTCGTCCTTATTTAGCCAATTTCATTTATTTTCTTCGCCAGGGACTCTGGATCTATATCTTGCTGCCAGTGTTCTATTTTTTTCCTGCCAGCCGCTATTTCAACCTTATTTTTATTGTATGGATTACAGGAGCAGCCTTTAGTATTTTCATAGGGTTCACAGCCCTCTACAACCTTCCGTGGAAGAGCATGTGGATCCATCCCGTGCGCTGGAAAACAATGTGGCAAGGTTTGAAAGTTTCACGGCCCTTTTTGGTAACCGCATTCTCGGCTTTGAGCCTCCTGTACATAGAGCGCTTTTTTGTGAGTTATTATTGCGGAATGGAAGCCGTTGGAATCTATACCTTTTATGCTGGCCTCAGTGTAACTTTACACAATTTGGTCAATACCGGGGTGTCAAAAATGCGGTTGGCACAATTGTTAGCGGCGTGGAAACAAAATGATCGCCAGCTTTTCCATAGTGAAGCAATGCATATGCTAAAATACACGACTGCTTTTGTCCTCGTGTTTTCTGCCTTAAGCATAGCGCTTGTCTACCCCTTCGTGAACCTTATTAATAAATCGGTTTATCTGGCTAATTTGCCTATCTTCTATTTCCTATTGTTTGGTGCTGCCTGTCGCAGCGTCGCCGATGTGCCGTTGTATACGCTTTATGCCCAACACAGCGATCGATTGATCCTGTTAATCAATCTTGCTTCTTTTTTTATCATGGTTGTAGGTAATGCCGTTTTAGTGCCAAACTATGGGCTCGTAGGAGCCGCGCTGTCATCAGCCGGTGCAAGTTTGGTTTTATTAGGTTATGCCTTCGTTGTGATGGTTCAAAGAACGATACGCCCTTTCCCACTTTTACAATCTTAATTTGAGGTTACTATGAAAATTTCCATTGTTACCGCATGTTACAATAGCGAAGCAACAATTCGTGACACCTTGCGAACAATTCAAATGCAAACCCATCAAGACATTGAACATATCATCATTGACGGCGGCTCTACTGATGGTACGCTAGAAATTCTTGAAAAAAACCGCGAGCACATTGCCTACCTGACCTCAGAACCCGATAATGGCCTTTATGACGCAATGAATAAAGGCGTCTCAAAAGCAACTGGCGATGTCATTGGCCTCTTGAATTCAGATGATATGCTTGCTAATAAGCATGTGCTTAGTAACGTAGTAAACGCTCTGGCAGATCCTGAAGTAGATGCCTGCTATGGGGATTTGGTTTACGTGAATCAGGATAATATCAATCAGGTTGCGCGCTACTGGCGTTCCAGTCCTTATAATTCAGCCCTCCTTGCCAAAGGATGGATTCCTGCCCACCCTACCTTTTATGCACGCAGGGAAGTTCATGATAACTATGGCATGCTTTTCAATCTGGATTATAAATTAGCCGCTGACTACGAATTGTTATTACGTCTTCTCTTTTCACATAACATCAAGGTCAGCTATATTCCTGAAGTTATGATAAAAATGCGCTTAGGCGGTACTACAAATAAATCGCTAAAAAATATTTTCAATCAAAATAAAGAGATAATGCGCGCCCTGAAGAGCCATAATTACGATTATTCACCAGTGAAAATGGTTTGCAGTAAATTGCTTGATCGTATTCAGCAATACCGCAAAAGAGACGAATATGTCCAATAAGATAATTCTGGTTACTGGTGCGAGCGGCTTTATAGGGCAGGAATTAATTAAAACTTTAGGCCAAAATGGCTATGAAGTGCGAGCCACTGTTCGCTCAGAGTCAGCCTTGCGGTCAGTTTCGCAACTCAAGAAACAGCTGCAACTGGACGAACTGACTATCTATAATTTGGGTGAATTAAGTGCTGAGACCAGTTGGGACAAAGTCATCCAGGGTGTGGATACCATTGTTCATTGTGCAGCGAGAGCCCATATTCTGCGCGAGACAAGCGATAATCCCCTGGAAACCTTTCGGCAAGTCAATTGTCAGGCTACCGAGCATTTGGCCAAAGAAGCAAACCGTCTGGGTGTTAAACGCTTTATTTTTATCAGTAGTATCGGTGTGTTAGGAAATGCTAGCCACGCCAATCCTTTTAATGAAAATTCACAGCCCAATCCTCAGGTACCTTATGCACAAGCCAAATGGGAAGCAGAACAGCGTTTAAAGCAACTCGCTACGTCCATGGATCTGGTTATTATTAGACCCCCTCTCGTTTATGGGCCTGGGGTTAAAGGTAATTTCGAAAAATTGTTAAATCTTGTCAATAAAGGACTCCCTCTTCCTTTTGGCAAAGTGAAAAACAGACGTCAATTTATTGGAGTTGCCAATCTCACTGATTTTATTGCCAGATGCGTTGAGGACCCTAAAGCAGCTAATCAACTGTTCTTGGTTGCTGATCGGGAAGTAGTCACTACGACTCAATTACTGCAGCAACTCGCCAAAGCCATGGGTAAAAAGACCGTCCTTCTGCCTATACCGCATAACCTGTTGGAATGGGGGTTTCGCCGTATTGGTAAAGCCAAATTGGCCGAGCAATTATTGAATAATTTAGAGATTAATTCTGATAAAGCCAAAACACTTTTAGCCTGGGAACCTCCCTATACGATGAAGGAACAGTTGCAACAAATGGTTGACTACCATATAAAAGGATAACGTCGATCGGGCTCTTGGCCCGACATACTTCACTTAAGCAACAAGCTTATGTCGGGCTAGGAGCTCGGCCTGCGCAGGATAGGGAGACACCATGAGCAATCACCATGAAGAGCGCTATGATTTTGAAATAACCGAAGAAGGCTTGGATTACGATATTCTTGATCGATCCTTTAATCCAACTACCCAGGCATTTATTGAGCGAAATGGGATTAAGCCGGGAATGCGTGTCTTGGATGTTGGCAGTGGTTCAGGCCTTATGACTCACTACCTTTCTCAACAGGTCGGCCAACAGGGTCAGGTCTTATCGGTTGATATCAGTGCCGCACAATTGGCAAGAGCCAAACAATATTGTGATCGGCAGGATGACAAAAATATACTTTTTAAAGAACTTTCTGTCTATGATTTGGATAAACATCATGAGACGTTTGATTTAATATACTGCCGCTTCGTTCTGCATCATTTACACAGTCCGCGGGAAGCGATCAAGCTTTTTTATGATCGTTTAAACAAAGGCGGGTTTTATATAGCAGAAGAAGGCATTATTAGTGCAGCCTTTTCCTATCCCCCATCCAAAGCCTGGCATTACAATCGTCAAGACATACCCTCTCCTGATAACGACGTTGATGGTGTACAGCGAGATGGCGACTTTGGTATGAAGCTTGTCTATTGGATGAAAAAAAGCGGATTTAAGATAAAAGATGCTAATCTCATACAACCCCTGTTAACGACAGAGCGCAGCAAAAAACTGCTCCTGGCTGGACATGATGCTTATAAAAATACTGCACTTGCTCAAGGACAAAGTGAAGCAGATTGGGAAGAACAACGACAAGAACTAAACCGCCTGGCAGAAGATGAGTTCACCATTGTTGGTTTTTATCAATCGTGTCAGGTGTGTGGTATTAAATAACGGTGAGAAGTACAAAAAATAATCGTTGCCAATTCTTAATCACGGGTTTCATTGCCTCTCATCTGCGCCACAGCATCCTTTGCGTAAGCGCTCACGGCGTATGTAAATTTCGTCATTGCGAAACTTCCCATAACCATGCTTTGTGAGAAATCTGTACTGGCTTGCTTCACGTTGTTCGCAATGACTAAAAATAACTTACTCTTCAAAAAACCTTTATAAACCCAGATTATCTCGCTTAAACACCCGATCTGCGCGATAGCTTGAACGCACCAAAGGACCCGAAGCCACTTCGAAAAATCCTTTTTGTAAACCAATTTCACGAAATTCAATAAATTTTTCTGGGGTGACGTAACGAGCAACTGGCAAATGATTTTTGGTAGGCTGTAAATATTGTCCCAAGGTTAAGATATCCACTTTTTGTGCTCGCAACTCATCCATTGTCTTGAGAATTTCTTCATCCGTCTCCCCCAGGCCAAGCATCAGGCTGGTTTTTGTTAAAACATCAGGCCGATATTGTTTGGCATAGGCCAAAACATTCAAAGTTTGCCAATAACCGGCACGGTTGTCCCTGACAGGGTGCGTTAAGCGCTCCACTGTCTCAACATTTTGTGCAAAAACATCCACACCACTATCCAAAAGAACAGCGATATCTTTTTCTATTCCTTGAAAATCGGGAGTTAATGCCTCAATCTTTGTTTTTGGCGTTCGTGCTTTAATGGCCCGGATCGTGTCAGCATAATGTTTGGCACCACCATCAGCCAGATCATCTCGATTTACTGACGTGAGCACCACGTAATCAAGATTCATAATCGCAACGGTATTAGCCGTATTTTCAGGCTCTTCAGTATCAAGCCAGCCATGCGGATTTCCCGTATCTACAGCACAAAATCGACAGGCTCGCGTACATACCGCGCCCATCAGCATAATCGTTGCTGTACCATGAGACCAACACTCGGCAATGTTAGGGCATTTTGCTTCCTCACAAACGGTAGCAAGTCTGTGTTTTACAACTTGTTCTTTTACTTGACTGTAAGCAGGTGTAGTCTGATTAACGATACGCAACCATTTAGGCTTGGGTAAACGCTCAGAAGATAACCCGGCCGATTTAACCCCGTCTTTAATAGCAACAAAACCTTGTGGTGTTTTGTATTTTTGGCCGCTTTCAACGACAACTGGAATATCAATTAACTTACTCATACAAAAACTCACCTATCTGAATGCACTGATGATCCCAAATCAACTAGTTTAGATCAAGTTTTTTAATAGTAGGTGATTATTTATAGCTATTGGCAACTAAAGTGTTGTTACTTGATTCCGACCACCCAGCTTTGCCTGATCAACTGCTTTATCTGCCCTGCTCAAAAGTCCTTCCAACTCATCTCCTTGCGTTAAAGTAGTAAGGCCAAAGGAGACTGTCACGCCAATCTTTGTTTTATCATGAAAAAATTGACATTCTTCGATTGCTCTGCGCAGACTTTCCAGAACCATCGCAGCATGTTTCTGCTGAGTTCTCTCAAATATGAAAATAAATTTTTCACCGCTATAGCGCGCCAAAAAATCAGCACGACGAATGGAGGTTTTAAAAATAGTGGCTATTTCCCGCAGTATCTTATCGCCAGTTAAATGACCATATTTTTCATTGATCTCCCGGAAATGATCAATATCTGCCAAGGCAAGCGATAAATCACCAAAGCCCCTTTGCCAACGATAGTAGGCATACGAGATATATTCGCAGTACAAAGTACGATTTGGCAGACCCGTTAAGCTATCTCGATTTAAATTAATTTTTTCATTGGATAAGAGATGTTTAATTTCCTCCCCTTTCCGCTCTATTTTAATGAGCTTCTCTTCTAATGCCATCATTTTTTGCTCATTATCTTGCCAACGCTTTTGCTCATTTGCTTTATAGTCTTTCAATTGTTTTTCCATCACGACTAAATTTTCTTGGATTTTATGAGCTAAATCTTCAATGGAGTTAGAGTGGTTAATATGCTGTTTAATTTGTTTAATCTTGATCTTGATCCCAGATTCTAGTTGCTCTGTTTCCTTTAATGCTTGCAAACTCAATTCATTAAGGGTGCCTTTAAGGGCATTAACTTCCATTTGCAACTTGTCGTATTGTTGCTCGTATTGAGTAATTGTTTTAACCACCTTCCTTTTTAACTGCTGATCCATCATGATAGTATCCCTTCAAAGTTGCTGCTTACGTTTCTTTAAGTAGTCAAGTGCCAGCTGGGCATGCGAACCATCACAGAGGGGTGGTTCTTTTGTTTGTTTACAACTACAAAAAAAAATCGTTTCTGTAAGTATAGCCCTATAAGGAACACATTTATCGCCGCAATCCTTTCGATCGCAAAAAGGTTGCTTCTTACTCTTCCCACAACCGCACCAGAAATAAGTTTTTCCCTGCTCCACATCACAAGGAATCGGCAAAAAAGGTGGTTTAGCCATTTTATTCGCCAACATTCATAGCGGTTTATATAACTCTAGATAATAAAATCAATTTTAGATAGCTTATTAAAACGAGTTAAGCACCTCGCTTTGCAGTCAGCCATCCTAGTAATATGGCAACCGCCAACGCCACAAAAGAAATCCAGAGACTTGATAAGCCCTTGGGGTAAAAAATGAAGAAACAGCCAATAATCGTCAAAATCATCCACGATACCTGAGTAATGACCAAACGATGCTTTTCCAGAGACTTTGAGTGGCTCAAAAAAGAAAAAACAACCATTAATACAAACAAAGGCATTAAATAGATCATTTGATAACTAAATTGATAAAGCGCCAGTCTTGTAGATGATACAGGCTGTGCAGCAAGCCACTGTTCAAATACAAGCGCAAAGTTGGGTGTACAGGTTTGCTGATAGGCCTGTATAAACATGGCTGTAAGCACGACTAAAATACCTGTGATATAAATTGGTTTTTCAGTTCTACCCTTAAAATAATTAGAACCCACGTAGGCCAAAAGCCCTAAACCAAGCAAAGCTGCGAAAATAAATAACCAAGTCCAGGTGTGATAAAACGCAGCAGTATAGGCTTGCTGGATAAAATGTACCAAACCGACTGCCACAATAAATGCAATACCCAAGCTGAATTGGGCTAATTGAGTTGGTGTTAACCACAGAAATGCGAACAAAGCCATTATACAAAATGCTGCACAAGGATTTAAGGCATCTGTTAAAGCCATCATAGGAATAAAAAGGGCCGGAGAAGGCTTGTAATCAATGCTCATATCGTACCAACTCGCGGTCGCCCACTGTTTCAGCAGATTGCGAGTTAACGGTGTTAATTGCTCCGCTGCAACAATTTGCTGATGGCAATAATTCAAAGCCCGCAATAACACCTTACCGCTATTTTCCGCGCTATCAAATCCCACCCAGCGAGAATCACAGAAAAATATGGCTGGCATAGCAAAACTATCCACCTGTTGTTGTTGCAATCGCTGATTAAAAAACGCTAACGCTACTTTATCTTCGTTGATAATATAACGATGGACTTCAATCCAGGATTCCTTTGCTTCCAACGTATGAAAAAACTCATCTGCCTTCTTACAATGAGGGCAAGAAGAAGAAAGAAACAGCTCGACCCGCAGTTTGACTTGCTTGTTTTTATCCAGACTAAACCAGGCAGGCGCAGCTCTCTCAGCAAATCCAATCGAAACAGAACAAAAAAGAAGTGCGCTCAAAATAATTTTTAATGCGATCCGCATGCTCATTCCTTCATTTGCAATAATGTCATCACTATACAACTCATCTTGTTAAGTTGTACATTAAGTTCTATCTTCAAATCCAGCTATTATAAAGGCAAGGATATTTTATGATTACAAGAATGTTAAGCGTTGTCTTCGGATTATTTCTCCCGCTCCTCGCCGAAGCAGCGATACCAGAATGCCAGGTTATAGAACAACAGAACATCAAAACACTCCCCCTGGCTGTAATGACCAGCTATATTCAAATGTTTATTTTTGAACAGAGTAGTGTTCCAGCGCTCATGATTGGAATTATCTCTGGCAATGAAAGAGCAGTGATTAGTTGTGGTGAAACAGTAAAAAATAATGGTCAACGTCCCAAGATGAATACCGTATGGCCTATTGGCTCAGTTTCCAAGGTGTTTACTACGCAAATGCTCGCCAACATGGTCAATCAGGGTGCGGTACGACTTAATACGCCTATTGACAGTTTGCTCAACGAAACAGGGAAACAAATACATCCAATCACCTTGCTGGATTTAGCAACCCATAGTTCTGGTTTTCCGCGGCAGTTACCAACTCTTCCGGCGGATAATGATTATCAAACTAATTATCCCTACGACATGCCCCAATTCCTCAGTTGGTATGAAAGTTATAAACCCACTTATGCCCCTGGAACCCATTACCTTTATTCCAATGTTGCTTTCGGCCTACTGGGTCAATTACTAGCAAAAGAAATGCATACTAATTATGGCAACTTACTACAACTACTCATTAGTAAACCACTCAAATTAGTCGATACCACGGTCACCTTATCCCCAGAACAGACCCAACGTAAAGTAGCCAGTTATTGGCTGAATGGCGATTTGATTAAAAAAGATTGGGAATTTCGTTTTGAACAACCCAGTGGTGGAATTTATTCAACAATGGCTGATTTGTTAAAGTTCACCCGTTATCAATTGAGTAAATCACCAGCAGCTCTACAAGATACGATTCTTGCCCAGGCTAGCTATGTTTATCAATCCCAATTTGATAATCCCCTGGATTTTGGTAAAGATGCCATGGCACTAGGCTGGACCGTCGATTTTCCAGCCCAGGGTCTTCCCGTCCAACTGACCAAAAATGGTTGGGTCAATGGTGTCACTAGTCATATCCAACTCACTCCCAGTGCTGAAATTGGTCTCATTTCATTCACGAATAAACCCTATCTCAATATTAATTTTGATCTGAAAAAGCTTGCCAGCATGATCCTGGCCGCAAGGACAAAACCAATTACCGAAGCGAATTAGTTGGGTTATCGAAATAGATCGCATGAAGACGCGAATGCCGGATTTATCCGGCATTCTGTAGCAGTACAAGTTGATGAATTCTAATAAGAGGTCTGAATATAATTTTCAAGGTGTTCAATGACGCGTGTTTTGTCTTCAAGTACATGAAACAACAAATCACCAATTGAAAGAATAGCAACCAGATTACCCTGTTCAGCGACTAGAACATGGCGTCTCTTTGTCTTGGTAATGGTTTCCATAGCCAATTCAATAGGGTCAAATAAATTTAAGACACTAACATCCGAATAAAGTACATCGGCTGCAGTTGCTTTTTTAGGATCCAAACCCCGGAACAGACAAGATCTAATGATATCTCGCTCTGTCACCATTCCCAGAAGATTAGAATTTGTATCATCATCCAATACAACAAGGGCACCAATATTATCGTTAGTCATCATTTCAACGCACTGGGTTACTGTGACATAAGGATGAACATAAGCAATAGGACGCCTTGGTTGTGGCAAAGCGGAAAAAATTAGGTCGGCCATGACTCGCTCCCTGAAAGAATGTTGTAATTTAAATCTCTCATCCGCCTACTTTGTTCTACCGACAAAAATAGATTGAGCAACGTATCAGATACTGTTTAAATATAGCACAAATAGTGTCTGGACATTCTATGCGCAACAGTCTCTACGGAAACAAACAAAGCATAATACGTTACTCGAAGAGCGGGTTCTATTAATTTCTGTCTTGGTTTTCTGACTAGTCAGTCCAAATCAGTCACTCGCAAAATCAATAAAGATGCCCTTTTTAAGATCAACATGATAATATTCGCGCACTTTGAGCTTAAATTAACTTCCCACGATGACTACAATCAAAATTGCTCCTACCAATAATCCATTTGTCGTCAAATTATCTTTAGATTTAAAAAGTTACTGTGAAGCTTACATTAAGCATGCAGCCGAACCGGCTAATCAAGAGTTATTCACCCAATTTAAAAAGCTTCGCACCCTGATTGGGGAGACATTAACTGGCGTAGGTGGAGCATTGCACTGGCCAGCTATCAAAGCATTATGGGCTAAGCCAGCCCAAGAAAGAGGTTTTGATTTTTTAAACGCAAACTACCAGGAGCCTGCTCCACTGGTTATTGATACACTTGATCGTTTTTTTATTGAGCTCTTGAAAAATAGTGTTGATGCCATTTTAAAGAATTATGTAGACAGTCAGCAATTGACGACTCAATTGGAAATGAGTATTGAACTTGACTTGAATGACAAGGACACTGTTTCAGTAGTTATTAAAGACAATAGCGGTGGCTTTCCCAATAATTATATCCAAAATTTTCCTGCCTATATTGCAAATCATGATTACAAAAAGCGCAGCCTTAGCAGTGCCGCTCATGCCAATACCTTCACTTCAAGCAAAGATAAGATAGCGCATTATTATTTTGGGGGTGCCGGAAAAGGACTGGCAATTATCTTGAATCTCTTGTTAACGGGTCATTTACTAGAAGGGCCAAACCAATCAAAGGCTCTCTATGATGTAGCAGAAAACGCCACTGCCGTTTCTATTGAAAATTGTACACGAGGAGATAAGGTCGTTGGTGCACAGCTAAAATTTACTTCGCCGGTGATTCCTTTTTCACCCCCTTTAGCGCCTCTCAGTAACGAGAAAGCAGCTCAGGACGTTTTGCCACTTCTACTCCCGACACTCAACAGGCGCAAAATGTCAGAAGCCTCTATATCACCCGTAGCGGAGTCAAGACGGGATTTAACAGCAGCAAATGAATTAATGGCTCAGGATCCTGTCGCGTCTATATCTCTCAAGAAGTTAACCATTTCAGACTGACTTGGCATAACCTTTTTAGCGCCACCAGTAACCAGAAAGAAACTCACTATCGAATTACCGGACGACCGTACTGTAGCATCGCAAGTTGAGACAGCCCAAATTATCCCAGTAATTTAGCTATACTTTTAATTACATAGACCATGCTTGGATGCCATCATGAAGAAACTTGTTCCACTACTAGTAGTCTTTTTGCCCGTTATCCTGTTGAGTAGTTGCACCATTTACCAAAGTAGTGGCCCAGCCTATGATCCTATCGCTGTTGGTTATTATGAAAATGGCTCTTACATCGATAACGGTTACTACGCTGGTTATGGATATAATGAACCTAATAAGTGGTATGGCGTCTCTTACCCTGATGGATATAACAACAGCATTTGGTATGCTCACTAGGGTGCATTAGTCATAAGTGAGAATGTCGGGCCAAGGGGCCCGACTTAGTTAGATAACCGATTAGATCTTAGCTTACTACGCGCCAAGAACCATCCGCTTGTCGGCAAGCTTTGCCATAGATTTGTTGCGCTTTACCACCAATAATTGCTTTTGTAATGTATTCGCGGCAAGGTTGTTGATTCGTATAATATGTTCTTGTCGGCTGAACAGTATAACGATTACCAGTATCCGGGTTTTGCCAATTTACTGCTCGTCCTGTTGGTGCAGTTTCCAACGCCTTTTGCATTTCCAAGCGATCAAGACGATCCATGGTGCGGCCAATATTACCACCCAGATAAGCTCCTAATAATGCGCCACCAGCAGCTGCAGCAACTTTGCCTGAACCACTACCGAACTGGCTACCAATAAGACCGCCAACAACACCCCCTGTCACCGTTCCTAT
The DNA here is from genome assembly GCF_048553315.1 of Legionella sp. ST3F1. Classification (NCBI taxonomy): domain Bacteria; kingdom Pseudomonadati; phylum Pseudomonadota; class Gammaproteobacteria; order Legionellales; family Legionellaceae; genus Legionella; species Legionella sp. ST3F1. Next base: position 32,189 of record NZ_JBLZIO010000018.1, read on the forward strand.
TCCCTCATTGTTTACTTGGGCACAACCAGTCATAAACACTGATAGGGAGAGTGATACCAACGCTAATTTTTTCATGCGAATTCACCTGCGTAATCGTTGTAAAATCGGTTGCTATTCTACCATCACGTATAGATATTATCCACAACCACAATAGGGCTGTTTACATTTCGCTCGCTTAAGGGCTTATCGCTTGATGTTCGAGCAGCGAAGCGCAACCATTAAGCCATAAGAAATGCAAACAGCCCCTAATGCTATAACAATTTATCCTGACGTACCCGCGGAGAAAATTGACATAGCAATTCGTAAGCAATAGTACCAGCTGACAACGCAATAGTCTCTACCGCAATATGTTGTCCCCACAACTCAACCAGATCACCAATATTTACTTCTGCACAATCGGTTAAATCAACAGTTAGCATATCCATCGATACCCGACCAATAATGGGAGCTTGATAGCCGTTTATCCAAACCGGAGTATTTTGCGCGATATGGCGAGGATAACCATCACCATAGCCTACCGCCACTACACCTACAACAGAGGGTCTCGCTGTTTGCCAAGTGCCACCATAACCAATTCTGGCCTGAGCCGGATAATGATGGATAGCACTTATTGCTGAAACAAAGCGCATGACTGGCATTAACCCCAATTCCTGGCCAGTTTTATTTCCAAAGGGAGACACGCCGTAGAGCATGATGCCAGGCCGCACAATGTCTTCGTGGGTTTCAGGTAACGTCAGTATGGCAGCAGAATTACTGATACTGCGTAGTATGTTTAATGGTGGTAAATCAAGTTCTTTGTAGAGCCGCAATTGATTTTGGTTACTTGGATGGTCCGGTTCATCAGCACAGGCAAGATGAGTCATTAAACCAATTTCATCATCAACCCAGGGACAATTATGCAAAGCATTCATGACTTCGTAGATATCGCCAGGTGCAAAACCCAGGCGATGCATACCGGTATTCACTTTAACCCATACTTTGATTTTAGAAGGCAGCGGCGTAGCCAATAACCACTGTAACTGATGCGGTTGATGCAACACACATTGAAAGTGATGCGCCGCAACAGTATATAACTCATCTGCACTGAATACCCCTTGAAAGAGTACACAATCACTACGCACCCCTAAAGCACGAATAGCCATTGCCTCTTCCAGGCAAGCAACACCAAAAGCATGGACCTGCCCTTCAAGCACAGGTACTACCGCTGGTATACCGCAACCATAAGCATTCGCTTTAACCATCGCGATAACCCTGGCATTGGGCGCATGATGCTTAACTTGATTCAAATTATGTATAAGCGCTGTTGAGTCAATTTGAACTCGAGTAGGCCTAGCCACGTTAATCTACCCCTTGGTAACCATTAAAAGCCAAATCTTCAAAACGCGTGTATTTACCAAGAAAGGCAACACGAACTTTGCCAATCGGACCATTACGTTGTTTGGCAATAATAATTTCCGCCACCCCTTTATCAGGGCTATCTTCATTATAAACTTCATCACGATAGATAAAGCAGATTAAATCGGCGTCTTGTTCAATCGCACCCGATTCACGCAGATCAGACATCACTGGCCTTTTATCATGACGCTGCTCCAGACTACGATTAAGCTGCGACAAGGCAACAACTGGAACTTCCAATTCCTTTGCCAATGATTTTAGACTCCGTGAAATTTCTGAAATCTCTGCCGTACGATTATCCGCTTTGAAGCCAGGCACCTTCATTAACTGGAGATAATCCACGACTATCAGCCCCAAGCGACCATGCTCTTTGGCTAAACGCCGCGCGCGAGTTCGCATTTCCGCTGGACTTAGTGCCGGCGTATCATCAATAAAGAGAGGCGCTTCAGATAACATATGCACAGCAGACGTAACACGCGGCCAGTCATCATCATCTAACTTACCAGTACGAATGCGATGTTGATCAATGCGTCCCAGAGATGACATCATCCGCATGGCAAGCGAATCGGCAGGCATCTCCATGGAGAAAACCAATACCGGCCTCCCGGATTTGATCGCTGCATGTTCAGCCATATTCATGACCAGGGTTGTTTTACCCATCGAAGGCCGACCGGCGACAATAACCAGATCAGAAGGTTGTAAACCTGAAGTCATTTCGTCCAGATCACTAAGTCCTGTTGCCAGTCCAGTGAGCGCATCGCCATTGTGATAAAGTGTATCAATTTTTTCCACTGCTTTGGCAAGAATTGATTTAATATTTTCAGGTCCTTTATCACCACCCGTTTGTTCCGCAATAGCAAAGACCTTCGTTTCAGCAAAATCAAGCAGTTCAGTGACTTCTCTTTCACCTGGATTATAAGCCGCATCGGCAATTTGTCCGGCAACAGCAATTAATTGGCGTTGCACTGATTTCTCACGCACGATATCTGCATAAGCAGAGACATTGGCTACGCTGGGGGTATTATTAGCCAACTCAAAGAGATAGGTTTCGCTACCGGCATCATCCAGTTCATTGTTTGACTTTAGGGTATCCAACAGCGTGACAACATCAAAAGGATGTTCTTTTTTCGCCAATTCGGTAATGGCACGATAAAGAATGCGGTGTTCGGTGCGATAAAAATCTGCCTCGCATAATTTTGTATTCACATTATCCCAAACCTGATTATCAAGCATCAAGCCACCGATAATGGCTTGCTCAGCCTCTGCCGAATGTGGAGGACGCTTCAATGGATCCACTGCCGTATTTTTTCGTGTTTGTACTTCTGCCATGATTTTGGTAAACCGCTATAATTTGAGAATTATTTGTAATATCAAACAAAAAAAAGACACACTTCAGTGTGTCTTTTTAAACATTAAGATTATAAAAAGGACAAAACTCTGCTAAAACTACCTTCTTAGCGAACCCAAACTTGAGTACGGCCAAGTACTGAAACACCAATATAACCTCTTACATAAAGCTTGTTGCCTTTCAGAGTCATCTTGGCACGGTAGATTTTACCGGTTTTTGGATCAAGGATTTGACCACCATCCCATTCACCATTCCCTTTGTCCTTTAATCCCCATACAATTTGCAATCCTTTGATAGGTTTGTCTTTAAAGCCACCTGGGCATTTTGAACAAATCCCTGTATCGCCTGGTTGTGGGTAAACATTCACAATAGTACCACTAAGTGTGTTTCCAGACACGTTAATACGAACAACTGCTCTTTTCTTGCCTGTTTTATCATCGATTGTTGTCCATGTTCCAGCAGGTGATTGCGCCAGGGCAACAGGTATAAATAATACCGTAAGAATCAATGCTAAAAACGCCTTCCATTGTCTCATGAGTTTTCTCCATAAATTTTCTCATATGCTAGAATAGGCTATGATGTGAAGCTTTGCAATCAGCGATTTAATTTTTATGGTTTAGGTAATGGCATAAAAAATTGTTCAACATCACTATCAGTCAAGGTGCTCATAGCACTCGACTTGTCAGATAGAATCCCATCAAATAATTGTCTTTTTTTCTCTTGCATTGCCAAGATGGCTTCTTCGACAGTACCCGCAGTAATTAATTTATAAACAAACACTGGATTTTCCTGGCCTATACGATGACTTCTGTCTGTAGCTTGATCCTCAACAGCTGGATTCCACCAGGGATCATAATGAATCACTGTATCAGCGCGGGTTAAATTCAAACCAGTACCACCGGCTTTCAAACTGATCAAAAAAATAGGAATCTTCCCTTGTTGAAAAGTATTGACCAACGCTTGCCGATTTTGAGTTTGCCCGGTTAGCTTTAGATAAGAGTAATCTCTTTCAATGAGTTGCTCTTCTATCAATTTGAGCATGGACGTAAATTGTGAGAAAACTAAAACCCGTCGCCCTTCATCCATTAAACTGTCCAATAACTCCATCAAGGTATCTAATTTGGCTGAAGTCCCATGCGCAATCTCAGCGCCTGGCATTGACAACAATTTTGGATCACAACAAACCTGCCTTAGCTTAAGTAAGGCATCAAGAAGGACTATCTGACTTTTGCTCATTCCCTTTTTAGCGATGGCTTCACGTACTTTTTTCTCCATACTCATCCGGATTGCTTCATACAGATCACGTTGAGCACCAGTCAACTCAATCGTCCGAGTCATTTCCGTTTTATCAGGTAACTCACTGGCAACCTGGTTTTTAGTACGGCGCAACATAAAAGGTTGGACCCGTTTGGCTAATAGCGCTCGCCTCTCCATATCGGCCTGCTTCTCAATGGGTGTTTTAAAAAACTGCCTAAACTGTTTGGCGTCGCCTAATAACCCAGGCATTAAAAAATGAAAGAGAGACCATAATTCACCAAGGTGATTTTCCAAAGGGGTGCCCGACAAACAAAGTCTATGTTCTGCTTGAATCTGCTGGATTATTTGCGTTGTTTTAGTGCGTGCATTTTTGATTGATTGTGCTTCATCAAGAATAAGGTAATAAAAAGGATAATCAATAAAACGCGATTTATCCCGCTGAATCAACCCATAAGTCGAAATAATTAAATCATAATCATCAAACACATCCTCATGGCGTTCAAGGCCATGAAATACCAAAACGTTTAATTCTGGCGTAAAACGCTTTGCTTCTTCATACCAATTACCGACAAGACTCGTTGGTGCAACAATTAAACTGGCTTTGGTTAAACGCCCCTCCTCTTTCTCAACTTGCAGATGAGCTAAAGTCTGTACCGTTTTACCTAACCCCATATCATCAGCTAATACCCCGCCAAAACGACACACACGTAAAAATTGCAACCAATTCAATCCTTGATGCTGGTAATCGCGCAAAAGAGTACGCAACCCTTTTGGTGATTCAACCATTGGCAAGCCAGCCAATGTCACTAATTGCCGCAGCTGTTCCCTAAACTTCTCACCACCTTGCCAACGAGCAGAAACGGCCGTCATTGCCCGCTCTGTTTCTTGCATCAGGATTAATTGGTAACGGCTTATCTCTAAGGGTTGGGCATCTCTGATATGACGAGTACCATACTGCAAAAGAAAACGGATCAATGGTTTGATTCGTCCCAAGGTCACCTGTAAGGCCTTCCCATCTGGTAGACGCAATCTCACTTTTTCATCGTCTGGCAAATTATCAATACTATCTTTATCAAATCGATCAATAAGCTCAGCGACCAGAGGTACAATACTGACCTGTTTTCCATCGACTAGAATACCTAATTGGTATGAAAAAAAATCATTCCCTCGTTCAGCCAGCTCAGAAAACCATTCCACCTCATTAGCATCAACAATTTCTTCATAAAAAGGATGGGCAAACTCGATTTCCCATCCTTTCGTTTTTAACAGGGGAATAACCTGATTGTATAAACGGGGTAAATCATCCGTGTTGCTATAATGAGCCAATATTTTTTCATCACGTAATTCATAAGGAGAATGCAATTTCTCAGTAAAAGTTGCGCTACGAAGTTTAAGAATTTGCTCTACTTCATTATTTTTTTCTTTCTCTTCAACCAAATCACGCTGAATAGCAACCAAACGTCCATTCTCTTCCCGCACCAGGGTAGGACAGACATCGTCAATTTTTACTCTTACCCCTTCGTAATCAAAAAGCACATCAATCACTAAAAGAATCGGATGTAGATTTTGATCTGCCGCTGAAGAAACGTCTAACTCGATTGCATCAAAAATGAGCACCGGTTTGGGTTTAACAGTACGAACCTCTTTATAGTCATAAATTTTAGGCAGGGGTAACTGCGGGTAAGTTTCAGCAATTTTCATCGCGACCGCTGAAGCCTGGTGTAAACCAACGACAGGGATATTTACTATATTTTTTAATTCGCCAAGACTATAGGGACTATTTAAAGAACCAATGACATGGTTCTCTTCATCAAAATATAAAAGCCTATCAAGCAATAAAGGGAGTACTTGTTGACCATTAACCTCTAAAACCAAATGCTGTTGGCCTGTCGCCTCTAATTGCCAACAAAAATTGGCATCCAACCGCTCGCCCAGGGTTACCGAGGGTTCCTCATCCGCATTGAGATAAGCTCTTCCAGTAGCCAGAATTTTCTCTATTAAATCACTGTTACGAATAGTTAAGCGTTCGAACCCACCCTGAACTGCACATTTCACCAGTAAAGAAGTGATAATTTCATTATCCTCTGCCGCGAAATGTTGTTTTTTTCCCTCTGATATACTATTGAGGATTATTTTTTTGCCTACCCCTCCTTTTTTAAGGCGTTTTGCGATTGCCAGTCTTATCACCATTCGATGTTCATGGCCGCCAAACTGGGGTTCAAGCAAATAAATAATCTCATGTGAGCTGTCTGCCGGCGTTTTTTTTACTTCTTTTTCACGTAAAGTGGTTAACCAGGTATTTAATGATTGCTCGCGCTTATTCCCTGAGGGAGCAGGAATTTCGTAGTTTTCCCTCACTTGTAAAGCAAACAGGCTGGCTGCGGCATGCTTACAATTAGTCTTATATTGACAACTGCAGTGAGCCGGTTTTGCCGGCCAGGTTTTCAGATCGATATGAACATCATAAATCTGGCCAGAATGCCCTTTTACACGTGCTTTCAGCAAACCATCACTGAGACGAATATTGAGTACATGTGCTTTTTGTTGGTACTCTTGACCATGCATCAACACGGCAGGTAAAAAAACATCAGCCATCCGTGATAATGCTTCTTTTAGCATAAGCGATCTTCTATAACAAAACCAAAACGCGGTATTATAACGAAGTTGGTTTGTTTTTGATATCAAACACAGGCTCTACTTGACAAACTGATTAAATTATTTACAATTCATTATCGAAACCAGGGACTTTTTCAGATATGTTCTTTCAAAAATCATTACTTTCACTCCATGATTTTCTACGTCTGAACGTTGCAGACTATCTATTCCTATCTGAATTCAACGCAATGAATCCCTCTGAAAAAATTGCCAAAATCAGAGCATTACTCTCCGAAAATCAATTTGATTTTATTGTTAAATTAGCTTGTGCCAGTAAAGAATTTCGGGAAATTTGTCTTAATCCTGGTTTTTCTGAAGACTGGCTTGGATTGTGGAGTACTTTCGGGATTATCCTTACCGGCAAGACTAAAGGTGCGTTGTCAAGGCAATCGTGCCAGCATGTATTTGATTTATTCCTGGGTATTTATTTTTACAATGAGGCCGTCTCCCACGCAGAAGCTATTAAGAAAATCGACTCCCAGGCCGAGCTAACTTATTTACAAGAAGCGATAAAATATGGCTCAATCCACGCTTTGCAAAGATATAGTCGTTATGTCTATAACCTAATAGAAACGAATCAACTTGAGGTTAAAGAGGCAGAAGAGTTTTTAACGGATATTATAGGAAGCATTAAAGACTTATTACCCTATTATACTTCTTATGCTTATCTGATGTTGGCTGAAGCATACGTCCGATACAGTTTTCTAAATCCGGAACAACGTATAAAAGCAGAAAGAAGCGCAATTATTGCTTGTACTCATGCAAAAAAATTATACCAGGAAAACGATCCGGCGATTTTTAATGCAAGCCTTGGTGTCGGCTTGGCCGCCAGCAATACCATGGACTTTGCAACACCAGATGAAGCGATGAATGGCATCAAAAACTTGTTTGATAATGGAGTGCCGCTAACTTCGTGCGATTCCCCAAAAATTTCTTGACTTGACGAAAAAATTTTTACTAAAGGCTCCAAGCCATTACAGGCTTGGGACCTTTTAACCTCACTAAACTCATCCCTTTACAGGTTTACTATTATACCTTCTTGTCGTGTAGTATGTACGCTGCTGGGATCCGCTTCTGTCTCAGGGCTTGTGGTGAAAACAGATTTACTCATTGCCTGCACTAACAATCCAACATTTACCTTAGGTTTTGTATCTGAATGGGGGTCGATGCTCACAGGCTGTACTTCGGGAACAGTAAATAAATCACCCGCTATAACGGTTTCTGTTTCTGAAGAATGGTTATCTTCGTCAAACACTGCCATAATTCCCTCATCATCTCCACCCATATCCTTACTATCATTGACTCCCACTGTCTCACCAATATCGTCTTCTTGCCCAAAACCCCAAAGAAGATCGCCTGAGTCACTGACTTCATCGATATTCTTTTCTTTGGTTGACATAAATTGCCCTGACAAGAATTCAACTTTGTCACCATCAGTTCCCAGTGATGAGAAAACAGACATTTCGATTTTGCTGGGAGAAATTGCCTGCAACAATTTTAAAGTAACCAATCCTTTCTCAAACAAAGCACTCAATACTTGATTTTGAAAAAAGTTTTTAGTTTTCCCGGCAGTTAATAATTCAATCAGATCTGACGAGGTAATCAAAAGCTTATTATCAAGCTCACTTTCTACTATTGTCTTTAAAAGAATTAAATTTGATAGGACATTACGGCAAGCAGCCTTATTTAAGCTTAAATGATGACCTCGTTCAGTAAGAGCAGTAAACAAAGCTACTGGATCGATCAATCCTTTCTGCATTAAAATCAATAGGTTTTTATCAGCAAAAATTCCTTTAAGTTCTTCCTTTTCCAGGAAATTTTCGATAATGTGTGCGTGATAAAAAGCCAATTCAAAAAGCGGATGCGACGTATTCAAACCGTCCTCTGTAATGAAAGGGTGTTCTTTTTCTACCTGAAATGCAGCACAAAGTAGTTGATGGACGAGTGGATAGCGCTCTTTATAACAAACATCAATGAGTTTCTCTGTAGTATACATAGTCGATACATCTTCAAGCGCAGTTACAGCAACCCCTGCATGGAAAGCACTAAGGTATTTTATCGCCTTGTTACGAATCTTGCCTCGTTCAGCACCTTTAGGCATTGGATACAAAGTACCTTGCAGATGTTGAGAAAATTCGGAAGTCGCAAGCAATTTACTATCGACTTCGTCAGGAGTCCCCTCACGTTCCTTAACATCTTTAATGTACTTGAATAAGGTATTAACACTCTGTGAATAAACCATGTACATAGGGTTTAGATTTTCCCAATTCAACTCAGTCAACGCTGTGGAGGATGAGTCAATTATTTTTTCCAACATGGGGAGGATGCTATCGTCATTCGCGGTCAATAATAAATGCTGTAAAGAGAAAACTGGGCAATGCACACTATCTGCCTGATAGGTGGCGCCGCCAACTACTGCAAACTGAACGCCAAGCTGCTGTGCAATTACGCCAAATTCGGAATAATACCCCCCATGGCCTCTGTAATGATCAGCCACAAAAGCCAACGGGGCTTTACCGGGACGTATAAACAGATCAACTGCACAATAGTGAATAGTGTCCGGTGCTCGTTGACTTAATTGACTTCGCTCGCCCACCTCAATCATAAATTGATAATGTCCTGGTTCCGTCGAAAAAGCAGTACTTTCCATTTTTTCTCTAAGAAAATCTTCAAACTGTTCCTTGTGAACCAAACGTATATTAAGTCCTTTGGCGCTGTTATATAGATCAATCATAAGGCGTATTGCTTCTTCACTCGCTATATAATCAGACTCGAAATTAGCTAAGTCAGCCAAATCATCACATATTAACTCTGATAAAGAACGTCTCAATTTAAACTCCAACTACTAGAATGTATTTTTGTGGTTAGTATTTATACCTATGAATTGTTAACAGAATATTAATATTTACAAACCGTTTAAAATTTATACTTTCAAATGAAGTCGATGTCCTAAATATAATGGCTATAATTAACGACAGAACCAGCCTGATGTTATAAACTACGTTATTTATGTCGCGCCTGTATCAAAACTATATGCATCAAACGTTAACCATTTTGCTTGCTCAACTTAATCCTACAGTTGGTGCAATTGAAACGAATACCGCAAAACTAGTCCATGTGATTCAAACCCAACAAGAAAAACATGATGTCATTCTTTTTCCAGAGCTATCTCTTACCGGCTATCCACCCGAGGATTTACTCTTTCGGCAAACGTTGCATCAACGAGTTGAGCAGGCCTTACAAACTATTCAGGCGAATACCGATAATTCTCATGTCATTGTTGGCCATCCTAGCCTGGAAAAAGGGCGATGTTTTAATGCAGCAAGCGTTTTTTATCGCGGCAAGCTTATTGCCCGCTACCATAAGCAGCGTTTACCCAATTATGGGGTGTTTGATGAGTTACGTTATTTTACCCCAGGGGTAGCAAATCCTTGTATCCTGACAGTCAAAGGCTACCAGCTTGGCCTCTGTATTTGTGAAGATATCTGGCAGGAAGGCCCGGTTGAACAACTGCTCAAAGCAGGTATTGATGGCCTGCTATGCATCAATGCATCCCCTTTTGATTATGAAAAACAACGTCTACGCGAAAATTTATTGCAGGCACATGCCCGCCGTGGTATCTCCATTTTTTATGTTAATCAGGCAGGCGGCCAGGATGAATTGGTTTTTGATGGTCAATCGATGTCCTTTGATCAACAAGGTTCGCTCTGTACACGTGCCCCAGCCTTCAGTGAGTCATTGGAGACAGTGATTCTTGAGCAACAAAAAATAACAGGGCACATCACACCACTTCTTGAACCAGAGTCATTAATTTATGAAGCCTTGCTTTGCGGCACACGCGATTATGTTGAAAAAAATGGTTTCCCAGGGGTTTTGCTTGGTTTATCAGGAGGAATCGATTCAGCCCTGACTTTAGCAATTGCCGTCGATGCCTTAGGTGCTGATCGAGTCCATGCTGTCATGATGCCTTCTCGCTACACCGCTGACATGAGTCTCGAAGATGCCAAATTACAGTTGCAGGCCTTAGGGGTAACAAGCACCCTACTCCCTATCGAACCAGCCTTTAAAAGTCTTTTAACGACCTTGGCGCCATCCTTTGCCCAACTGCCTGAAGACACCACCGAAGAAAATTTACAGGCTCGAATTCGGGGTATTTTGTTAATGGCCCTATCCAATAAAACGGGCAAGATGGTTTTAACAACAGGCAACAAAAGTGAAATGTCTGTCGGTTATGCGACCTTATATGGCGATATGGCCGGCGGCTTTGCGGTATTGAAAGATGTTTTGAAAACCCAGGTCTATGCCCTGGCTCGCTACCGCAATCGTTTATCAGCAGTGATTCCTGAGCGAGTCATTACCCGCCCGCCAAGTGCAGAACTTGCAGAAAACCAAACTGATCAAGACAGTTTACCCGACTATGCTATTTTGGATGCAATCATTAAAGCCTATATGGAAAATGACCTCGCAGCCGAGGAGATTATTGAGATGGGTTTTCCTGCTACCGATGTCAATAAAGTGATTCGTTTGATCAAGCGAAATGAATACAAACGACGTCAAGCTGCTCCTGGTGTTAAAGTCAGTCCCAGAGCCTTTGGGCGTGATTGGCGATACCCCATTACTTCTGGATTTTAAATGAGTAGTCATTCAATCAATGAACCAGTCGATGCCGTGATCACCTGGGTAGATGGCTACGATCAGGCGCATGCAGAAAAACTGGCCTCCTATCTTGCTAAAAGAGGCCTTGATAAAAGACCTGAAGCAGCAGCGCCTACCCGATTTAACCAACAAGGTGAACTGGATTACTGTGTCCACTCCTTGCTACGGTTTGCACCTTGGCTGCGAACTATTTATATTGTTACCGATGCACAAACGCCTCCCCTGATGAAAACGTTTGCCGGCACCCCTTATGAAAACAAAGTAAAACTCATTGATCATCGTGAAATTTTTTTTGGTTTTGAACATTGTTTACCTACTTTTAACAGCCTGGCAATCGAATCTGCCTTATGGCGAATCAACGGGTTAGCCAATCATTTTATTTATTTTAATGATGATTGTTTCTTAATTCGCCCGGTTCACTATGAGGATTTTTTTCGTGGCAGTAACCTTGTCTTCCGGGGAAATTGGAAAACGCAGACAGACAAAAAATGGCTAACCTATTTTAAAAAACTAGTAAAAACACCCAAACAAAATGAACATCGGATAGTACAAGAAAACAGTGCCCGATTAGCGGGCTCGCAAAGGAAGTTTTTTCATCTGCCTCATGCCCCCTTTCCAATAAAGAAAGCGACCCTCGAAAATTTTTTTCTCCAACAACCCGAGTTATTGGCTCAAAACCTCAACCATCCATTGCGTGATCAACGACAATTTTGGCCGATTTCGCTGTCACACCATTTAGAAATTAAAGCAAAAACGGTGGTGTTTGATAATTCCCTGGCAACCATTACGATAAATCCGGCTAGTCATAATCTCACGAAAATTAGAAATAAGCTGGCTCAAGCGGACAAAAAAGAGAATGTTTCGTTTGTTTGTATGCAAAGTATGGATACTGCGTCTAAAGCCACCCAAACCATGATGTTTGAGTGGCTTGCAAAAAAAATTTTTTATTAACCCTGTTACGATATAACCCTGAGTCCCCGATAGCTGGATGTCTCGGACATGCCGAGACAGGTAAGCGGTTACACTGTAAAAACAGGCGAGTCTATGTCATCGCTTCCCGGGGGAATTTTAGCCATATTATTAAATAACCGGGGCTGACTCACCTGCTGCATTTTTTCCGGTATGGTAGGGGAGTCTACCATTGTCGGCTGTGGGTGTGTTTGTGCCTGTTGCCTACCAAACAAAAATTTTTCCACTGCAGAAAGATCCTGAGACGGAAGACGGGCAGCAGGTCTGTAATTACCTAACGACTTAGACAGCGCCTCTAATTCATCCTCTCCCAAAGACTCGGGCATGGCAAGCCACTGCGCAAAAAGAGGCTTGACCTGCTTACATTGATCCAAATCAACCGGGATGACTTTTTGCAAGCTATCGATATAGAACAGTTGCCATTGGTCTTCCAACTTGGTGACAATAAATGAACGGGGTTTATAACCTGCCGCATTGGCAGGTGAGAAATGATTCACTGCCAAGCATAACGATTTACTGGGTACTTCAGGAGAAGTAAGGGTTTGTGTTGTTAAGTTTGGCTCTTCTGCTCCTTGTTTTTCCTTTTTTTGCTTTCCAGCTGCCAGGCATCGTTCCAATTCAGAAACATCGACCCCCTTAAGACGGGCAGCAGGCTTAAAATCAGCAAGTAATTTAGACAGTTCGCCAAGTTGTACTGTTCCAAGAACCTCGGGTAAACCAGACCACTGTGCGAAAAGAGGCTTAACCTGACTACACTGGGTTAAATCCACCTCAATGGCTTTCTGCAACATATCAATATAGAACAACTGCCATTGTTCTTTTTGCTTGGTCACAATAAAGGTACCTGGATCATAAGTTCCCGGATTGTCTGCAGAAAAATGATTCACTGCAACGCACAACGATTTACTTTTTACTAAAATTGTATCGGCTTTTTTGATGCATTCACGCAGTTTATTTTTTTCAACCAAGCTTAATTCGGCAGCTGAAAAATCTTTATTTTGAGCAAGAATTTCATGAAAGGCTTCCCAATTATCGGTATTGATCCGTTGATTGATTCCTCCCTTTTGCCTTTGATATAAAACCCAGGCACCGGTTTTTGCATCGGGCTCACGAATTAATAAATAAGTCCCTGCTGTAAGCTTGTAAGGTGGAACAGCAGCAATATTATTCGTTGCTATTAACGTCTCTCCATGCTTCTTACGTAAGAGCTCAAAGACATTGCTCTGTTTATCTTCATCGACTTCACGCCGTACTACAATATGGCGTAAATACATTTTCAGGCGAGGTAACTCTTTTTCTGTGAACTCGGTTTTAGGGCCTAACCACGCCTCCAGCTGAGGGTATTTATGTAAATTTAAAGGTTGGTGATTGCCCAGACTATCATACCAAACAATTTGCATGGGTTTGGTGGAGAGCACATAAGTCGAAGTGAGATCTTTCAAGAGCTCCGGGGCTGGGTTCACCAGAACCTGTGTTTTCGCCAGCAGTTCATCGACTAATTTGGTACAAGCGGATTTTATTTTAAACTGACGGCTTGAGTTTTCTTCCGGCAATACTTTTATTTCCTGCAGCAATTGCTTTAATTCACCGTAAATCTCTAATCGGTTTGCTTTTCCAGTCGAATCATACCAGGTTAATTGCCAGTCTGAGCTTTCTGCTTCCGGAGAAAGCCTGATCAGGGAGAAAACCTGTTTTTCGGGGCATTCTACCGCCGTTTCCTTTGCTGTATTTTCAGCCCCCAAGAGGACAACATTCTCCATCTCTTTGCGCTTTCCCGCCAGCATTGCTTCCAAGTCTTTTTTCCGCATTTCAGCTTCCAGCATCGCTTTCTCATGGGCTTTAATCAGGTTATCAATATCCTTGCAGATCAACTGGTTCAAGCGCGGTATGATGACTGTACGTAAGACATGATCCTCTTCGGGCTCATAGCCTTGTATGGAACGAATTAAAAAAATGTAGAGATCAATATTGGCTGAAGTCGATTTCCATTCTCCTTCGCTGACAAACTTTCTAAACTCTTGTAACTGTATAATGGGATCAACAACAGTAGTTAACGCTGAAATGGTTTTTTCAAATGCTGCGGTTCGCTGGCGAGTATAGTAATAAAGCCAAGACCATAAATAAGAATCCTGATATTGATTATATTCTTTGCTTGCCTGTTTAAAGATTTCTTGTAAACGTTTATTACCTTCCTCAGAACTATCTGAAATAAAATCAATAAGTTCTTTACCAAAGTCCTCGAGGCGATCAATAATTCTCGGCATATCCTTGCTCCGTTTGTCCATAGGCATCTATCATCTTAACTCATCAATGAGGTAATACAAGCAGCAAAAGTTGCTTGCAAAATAAACGCAAATCGCTAACATTGGATTGCTTTAAATATAAATAATAAAAATAACAAGGTATGTCATGAGAATTGCACTTTTTTCTGCCGCATTACTGGCTTCCGGCCTTGCAGCAGCAGCGGCGCCTGTTGATGGCTGGTATTCAAGCGTTTTCGGTGGCTACAGCTATGTACCCGATAATATCAGCAATAGCTATTATGGCTGGACTCGTACACGCGCCTCCTACAATGGCGGTTATAATGCAGGTGGCCGCGTTGGCTTTAAAAGCACTCCGTTACGTTATGAAGCCGAGTTTACTTATGTTCGTGCCGATCTTGGCCATTTTCAAGTGATGGGTATAAGACAGCTCGGCATTGATGGGCAATTCAATGCGGCTTTAGGCATGGCCAATGTCTATTATGATTTCCCAGAAATGGTTCCTAGTATCGCACCCTTTCTAGGTGCTGGTTTAGGTTACGGCTGGGTTCAATCTGAACTGGACAGTGAAGCCCCTTTTAGAACCCGTTTCAAACGCTCGGATAATGTTTTTGCTTATCAGGCTACTGCCGGCCTAATGTATAATTTTGCTGAAAATTATTCTGCTGACATTGCCTACCGTTATGTTGGAACTGATCGTGCCGATCACCTTGGTAAAGTCGTCCAGATCCACATAGCCAGCATTGGAGTCACATACCGCTTTGATCAAAGCAGTTATAAATAAGGATAGCGCACATGAAACAATTACGTCATATTGGCTTCGCCGGTTTATTGCTGGCTAGTTGGTCTGTGTTTTCAGCAGTTCCGGCTGAAGGTTGGTACGCTGGTGCAACGGGGATAGTGTCTTATGCTCCCAGAATCAATGCCGGCACGCATCCTCGTCCAAGGGGAGTCGTTTCTGATCTCGCAGGCACACAACTCGCTTACAGTATTGGTGGTGGCGGCGGTGGTCAGATTGGCTATCGGATCTGTTATTTCCGCGTTGAAGGGGAATTATTTTTCGATTACAACCCTGTTACCAGACTGACTGTCGATGGCTTGTCCTTTAAACGACATTTCGTTCCCTTCAATGCTTTTGTTGTGAACTCACTGGCTCCTTTTGCTACCTCTGGCGGGACACCCGGAATACAAATTAAAGGCAATACGAGTTTCGGTGGCGCGATGATTAATGGCTACTATGACATTTACGACGAAGATGATGATCCAAGTTTTGTCCCTTACATTGGTTTAGGGATCGGTTATGCACATATTTCAAGTCAACTTAATTTCTACGGTATCGCTAACCCTACAGTAACCCAACCATCCAATGAATTTTTCATCACGGGCGGGAAAACAAGTACCAATACCCCTGTTGGGCAAATCATTCTTGGTTTAAGTTATTTCTACAGTGATGAGACGTCTTTCGGACTCGACTATCGTTATATGTCGACAAGAACCATCAGTGCATTTGACACACGGTTCCAGGTTCATACGCTGAATTTGTTTTTTAACTACACGTTCAGTGAAGCTTAGGGTCCTAGTCTGGCGGGCATTCAACTCACCATTGAATGCCTACTATAATGTCTTCTATTTCGTTTAGGGCCTATAATGACCTACCTTATTGCACCCTCGTTGCTTTCAGCCGATATGACACGTTTTGGCGAAGAAGTCACTGCAGTCATGCAGGCCGGTGCCGATATGATTCATTTTGATGTCATGGATAACCATTACGTCCCTAATCTTACCTTTGGCCCCCCTATTTGCCAGGCATTGCATCATCGTTTTCCCAGTGTTCCGATTGATGTGCACTTGATGGCAAAACCGGTTGACGATCTGATTGTCCAATTTGCCAAAGCGGGTGCCAAACGAATTAGTATTCATCCTGATGCGACAATCCATCTCGATCGCAGCTTGCAACTTATCCAGCAGCAAGGTTGTGAGGCAGGTCTGGTACTCAATCCAGCGACATCACTGGATTGCCTGGCCTGGTGTATCCATCGCCTCGATTTTATTCTGGTCATGACCGTTAATCCTGGTTTTGGCGGACAAACCTTGATTCCGGAAATAATTAATAAAATCAGTCTGATAAAACAGCACTATCCCACGCTCCCTATTTGTGTTGATGGCGGCGTCAGCACAGAAAATATTGCCCGTATAGCACAAGCGGGAGCTACCCAATTTGTGGCTGGTTCTGCTATATTCTCCAGTGGTGATTATGCAACAACGATTACAGCCATGCGTACTCAGTTAGCATCAATTTAACTATAATGATTCTATAGCAACGTTTATATTCTCTTAACTTGGGTTGTAGCAATAAGGCAACTCAACAGGGATCGGACCATTTGAAGGGATCCTCAATTGTGGTAACTGAGAGCTTATGAAAAAAGTATTATTTTTTTTAGTCCTGATGTATTCATCAGCGATGATTCATGCTTTATCGGGTGAGGCGTATTTAAACCGGTTTATGGCTTATACACAGTGGAGCCAAAACTTGCCTGTACAGCCGGGTCCCGATTTTTATGCGTTTATTGACAGCGATACGCCGCTGGCCAAAAGATTACGTGAAAGATGGCTATACCATTTAGCCCATCAAAAAGATTGGCCCAATTACATTAAGCATTATCAAAACTCAAACGATATTAATCTGCAGTGTTATAACCTCCTGGCAACCTATTATGAAGGAAAAACCCAAGAGGCTCTGGAAGCAGCCAAGCCTTTATGGCTATCAGGAAGTTCTCAACCCTCTGCTTGCAATGAGCTATTTAACCTGCTGGTGAAAAGCGACCGTTTTGATGAAACACTGATTACTCAGCGAATTATCCTGGCACTCGACAAGCGCAATCTGCCTTTAGCCCGCTATTTACTTAAACAATATAAACAGCCTCGTCTCAAAGACGAACAATTACTGGCCGCTATTTACCAGAGTCCGTCCCGTATTACTCAGCTTGAGATTGGTGAGTTGCACGATTATTTCTATCTTTATGGTTTAAAGAGGCTGGTATCCATTAACATGGATCAAGCCATTAAATATTGGCAACATATCAAAACTAAAAAATTATTGACCAAACCGCAACAACAAGCCTTTCTTGCGCATTTGGCACTTTATAAAGCGATGCGTAATCATGAAGATACGCAATACTGGTTTAACAAAATAAACCCGGCTTATTACAACGACGTTCTGCTTGATTGGCAAATCCGTTACGCGCTTAAGCGCCAGCAATGGTCTAAAGTCGAGTACCTAATCAATCATTCTCCTGATAAAGATAAACCTTGCTGGCAATACTGGTTGGCCCGCGCCCTGGAGGCCAGAGGGAAAAAAGATCAAGCCCAAGCGCTCTATAAGTCAGTTGCAAAATCAAGGAATTACTATGGTTTCCTTGCCAGCCTGCGGTTAAATCAGGCTCCAAGCTTTGAAAATGAGCCGCCAATATCCAATATGGCTATCTTAAAACCCTACCAACCCATTACAGATAATATTAAATACCTCTATCAATCCAAACAGGAGTTACAAGCCGCGAGGCTCCTCAATGATTTTATGAGCGAACTCCCCAAAGAGGATAAGAGTGCCCTGATATATTGGATCGCAACTAATTTGCAGTGGCATGGTAAATCAGTTTATTTAAGCAATACTGACGAGTTAAATAATCAATTGGTGTTACGCTTCCCCTTGGCGTATCAACCCACTATTAGCCAATATGCTAAAAATTACCAAATTCCCCGTGAATTTATCTATGCCATTATTCGGCAGGAAAGCGGTTTTCGTCGGGATGTCATTTCACCAGCGGGTGCCCGTGGTCTAATGCAAGTGATGCCTGCTACCGCAAAGGTGGTAGCAAAACGCGAAAAAATTGCTTATGGCGATAAAGATCAGCTGTTTTTATTTCAAAAAAATATCAACATTGGTGTTGCCTATTTAAAACAATTAGCCAATCGTTTTAATAGACATCCCGTGTTAATCGCGGCAGCCTATAATGCCGGTCCTAGCCGAGTGAATTATTGGCTTAGGAACCATCCACCCAAACAAATCGATATCTGGATTGAAACCCTTCCCTGGCATGAAACACGCAATTACTTGAAGAACGTCATTGCCTTTTATGCTGTTTATCAATATCGCATGCGGGAAAGACCGGATTTAAGTGCGTTTATGCAGCCTCTATTGTAATAGTAGTAAATCCCGGGTTACAGCCTGCGGCTTGCACCCAGGCTACCTATCAACCAGTCAGTAGTCAGTAGCCTTGATGCAGCGTAGCGTAATCAAGGGATTTACTATGGTAATAGGGGAAAATCCCGGGTTACAGCCTGCGGCTTGCACCCAGGCTACTCATCAACCAGTCAGTAGTCAGTAGCCTTGATGCAGCGTAGCGTAATCAAGGGATTTACTATGGTAATAGTGGAAAATCCCGGGTTACAGCCTGCGGCTTGCACCCAGGCTACCCATCAAACAGTCAGTAGTTCAGTAGCCTTGATGCAGCGTAGCGTAATCAAGGGATTTACTATTGTAATAGTGGAAATCCCGGGTTACAGCCTGCGGCTTGCACCCAGGCTACCTATCAAACAGTCAGTAGTCAGTAGCCTTGATGGAGCATAGCGTAATCAAGGTATTTACTATGGTAATAGTAGAAATCCCGGGTTACAGCCTGCGGCTTGCACCCAGGCTACCCATCAACCAGTCAGTAGTCAGTAGCCTTGATGCAGCGTAGTGTAATCAAGGTATTTATTCCCCAAACCCAAACTTCTCTATTGGCTCAGGGATCGAGTTAGCCCAATTTTTAGATAATCGCCCACTACGTACATAATGATGAAACGAAGAATAAGGCCAATGATGCAAAGACTCCACTAAGCCATGTTTAATGGGATTGTAATGAATATAATTGACGTGATTTTCAAAATCTGTTTCATCGTTAATTGCATGCTCCCAAAACCGGCGTTGCCAAAGACAATACTCATTGTGTCTTGTTCTCATTAAGGGTAAAGCCGATTTATGGATTGATTTTGAAAACAGAGCTTTAATTTTTTTCCACCGTTGAGAGTAATCCGAATCCCCTGGTGGCAACTGCCAAATTACATGAAGATGGTCAGGTAAAACCACATAAGCTTTGGTCAGAAAAGGATGTTGCGCTTTAAC
The DNA here is from genome assembly GCF_048553315.1 of Legionella sp. ST3F1. Classification (NCBI taxonomy): domain Bacteria; kingdom Pseudomonadati; phylum Pseudomonadota; class Gammaproteobacteria; order Legionellales; family Legionellaceae; genus Legionella; species Legionella sp. ST3F1. The sequence continues at coordinate 51,894 of NZ_JBLZIO010000018.1, forward strand.
CGTTTGAACGGCGTCTTTCAATAAATTAATGTGATCTACCAAGAGGCATGATTTTCTATTTCTCAGTGTCACCGTAAAGAAAAAAGTGCCTCCGGGAATGAAACTTCTCCGATAATTCACCATGCTATCTTCCTTTGATGGGTTGGATTGGAGAATATTAATTAAAGAATTAAACTAAATAAATACCTTGATTACGCTACGCTGCATCAAGGCTACTATTGTGATCAATATTACTCGCGGGAAAGAACGGATTTAAGTGCGTTTATGCGGCTTTTGTTGGAACAGTGGAAAATCCCGGGTTACAGCCTGCGGCTTGCACCCAAGCTACCCATCAACCAGTCAGTAGTCAGTAGCCTTGATGCAGCGTAGCGTAATCAAGGTATTTACTCCCGAGCCAAACTGAAAACGGGTTTAGACATCCTGGAGAGTAGGCTTCTGGCCCGACCTACGCCGCTGGCGCTGCGGACACAACCTCGATTCTCTCCAGTTCAACAAGCGGTACTGCTTTGGCTTGAAGAGGTTGGAAAAAAGTGGGGAGTTGCTTTAGCGACACAGCTGCAGCCTTGGGAGTCTCTGGCACAAAAGGTTGCTCTTTTCCAAAAGGGGCTATGTCTTGTGAAGACGCTTCTTTTGCAGAATCAATCAACGTATCCCGTGTTTTGTTATAAGCAGGGATTAAAATGTCGTTTAAATAGCTGGCTCTTCGTTCTTCATCTGGTTTCAGAGAGCGAAATGATTTTAAGCCTTCAAGATAGGTTAATTCATTTTTCGCAGCATTATAGTGATATTCCAGCTCTTCTTTGGTCTTGAAAGTCAGTATTTCATATGCACAGCCTTCAATATAATTGTCATAATAGGCGGCAGTCGCTTCTTTTGCTTTTTGAATCAAGCGTTCTTTGCCTTCTTTACTCAGCGCAAAATCAGTACCACTAATATTCAGATCATTACTTGAAATAATCTGAAACCCATATTTATCCAATTTGTGCGTATCTTCCATTGGACTTGAGATAACAGCCTGCAACCAGCGCCACAAATCCCATTCCTGGGATTTTTTCGAAGTTTTGTTCCAAATAGCATTGGTTTCAAAAGAACTATCAATCCGTAACCCCAAAACACTGGGATTAATGCCATTATTTATTTCATATAAGGAAGCATATCGCTCATCGGACAAGTATTCGATAGGAAAATTATCTAATAGCCCACCATCCACATAAGGGACATAGTTGGGATCTTTTGCTTTTTCAGCAGTCATGTCGTGCTCAACCTGACCGGTTTTCTTATTAATATAAACTGTTTCAAAAAAAGCAGGAATCGACGAGGAAATTCGTACTGCGTGGGCGATGGGCAAGTCAGGTGTTGTCGCCGCAGAAAAGATATCCGTTTTTTCAGTTTGCAAATTGGTTCCGGTAACAATTAATTCTTTAAACTGATTTCTCTTTAAATTTTGTTCTTCCTGATTAGTTTTAATTGCATTTTGCAGATCCTGGAAAGTGGCGTTCTTTTTACCGAGTTTTGCTTCTACTTTCTCTTCCAACCACTGGCGTAATATTTCTCCCTGATAAAACCCGTGTTTGTAGCCCAAAAGCCCTTTCAATCCAGAAAAAACACCCCCGGTAACACGATTAAGAAAGGTATTAGGATGATCCATGAATCGACTGAAATCCAGGGTCTTCAACTCATCTTCAATTTCTTGCTGACTATATCCCAGTGCTATCAGCATCGCGGTGATCGCACCGGCCGAACTTCCGGCCACAGTCGTTAAATTGGGTATTACATTTTTTTCGTTGAGAACTTGTAAGGCACCCACATAACCCACTCCTTTAATACCATCCCCTCTCAAAACGAGAATAGTAACAGGAGGACGAGGAATAGTGACGGTAATAGGCATACAGCTTTCCTATCGTGTTTCTACGAATAAGGGAGCATTATAAACTGTAAATTATTAACAGAGTGTTAAGAAAGTAATCGAAAATGGTTAAGAGCTGGGTTGGGCACGGGACAGACTTGGTGTCCTTTCCTGGAAAAGGACGAGGTGATCCTGCGCCGGAAAGCCAACAATCTAAACTTACCAGCGCTCGTCCACTTTGCGAGTCCCAATATATTCGTCAATTCTACGCTGCGTAGCAGGCGAAATGTCGTGCGGAAGTGCCTGTAGTTCAAACCATTGCGCATCCAAAATTTCGGCCGAACTAACCCTTTCTTTTTCAAATTTATCGACGAGATAAAACACGACATAGTCATCTCTTCTTTCTCGATGATTATGGTAAACACTGAATAATTTGGGCAACGTTAAACACTTCACGCCTGCCTCTTCAAGAAGTTCTCGTTGAACCGCTTCTACCGGTGTTTCCCCTTTTTCCACTGCGCCGCCAATGGTATACCAGCCAGGCGTATAACTATGTTTAACTAACAACACCTTGTCGTCATTAATAACCAAAGCCCTTGCGCCAACCGTTTTATGACCCAGCATTGATAAAATGATTTTTTTAATTTTCCATAAATAATTGCGCATTATTTCCTCCTCCTGCTCCAGGACAATGCCTTCAATAAGATTGCCATTTTAGCTGGGCAAACGACCTGCAAACAATCTCTAAGCCACTGCCAATCAAAAACTCTCACCAACTATTTTTAACCAATAAAATACATGTGCACTTTTTTTATTTCTTGTTACCATAGGCGCTTTTTTCATTAGTAACGGAAAACCAGCGATGTACAGTGATGAATTATTCGACCAAAAATTTGATGAATGCGCAAACGAATGGAATAAAATAATCGTTCCTTACTACAATAATTTCCTGGACTATATTAAAACCTGCGATCCACGCAGTCCTATGATTTTTAGATATGTAGAGCAAGGATGGACTCACTATGCTTATCTCCATCGAACTCTAGCAGAAAAAATTTATACGGAATTAAAAGTGGTAGAAGATGAATTAAGTCCTCAACAAAAAGCACGCTATAATGAACTGGTTACTTTCATGAAAAAAAGTCTTACAGACGATAAACAGACCTTTAACCAAATTGTGCAAGCAAGAAAAAGACAACTCAATAATCCACCACTACCTATGCCGATTCTTGAAGAACAGATCGAGGCTAATCAAATTTTTCCTGACAATGCCATCTATCATAGTATCAGTTTTGAATAAAAACTCGAATTCCCCCCACTAGGCAGACATCCTGAAGACTAAAATGATAATCAAATAAATGCCAATTTGATCTTTTTTTGATTTTTGTTATTATCTGCCCCCTTCCAATTGCCGAGTTACCTCCATGAAAAACGAATTATTTGAACAACATTTTGCGTCATTCAATAATCTTTGGAACACCGCAATTGTGCCTTTCTTTGAAAAATTTTTAGCCTCCGTAGGGCACTACGATCCGCGCAGGGAGATTATTATGCGAGGAATAGAGCGAACATGGACTAACTATGTACAACTCCATGTTAGTTTGGAGCGTAATATTCTCTTGCAGTTTAAGAACGAAAAACTGACACCAACGCAGGTTAAATTTATTAATGACTATCTTGCAGAGATACAAAACAGCCTTCAGCAAGACCAACAAACACTGAGGCAAGCTATTAATGAAAGAAAACACGCCCTCAATTATCCACTACCCCTCCCGACACTTGAGGAACAAATGGAAACAGGTGAAATTTTTCCTGATAATCCGGCTTACTACAAGCCTAGTTTTTAATTTGCAACCAACGCTTGTTCTCGTTGAAGCACATTGAGGCTGACAAGAGCGAGCGTTATTCCTTCGTAATACGTACAAAGCGCATCAGCGCGTAATTAGCGTGTTTTTCAGCGTCTCGAACCGCTTCAGCAGGGGTTTTTATGCCAGAAAAGATGGCTTCCAAGGCCTCATCATTAATGGCCCGAATTTGATTCTGGGGACCAAAATTAACTCTTGCCTGTTTAGCCTGTTGCCCCATTAAATCAGCCTGGGCAAGCCTAAGCACAGGATGTTGGCTTTCTTGTGCCAACCCGGCATAAACACCACTAATTCCCAACGGTAAATAACCCGTTTCTTGATGCCAGTGCTGCTGTACATTAGGTTGGGCAATATAAGAAAAAAATGCAGCAATCCCCCGATAAACATCTGCTTTCTGGCCTGCAACTGCCCACAAAGCAGCCCCTCCTGTCACATTATTGTAGCGTCTTGAACTGACTTGTGTATCCAGTGGTAGTGCAGCTACCCCCAAACGAAAACTGACCAATTCGGATAAACTATTATAAGCACCCGATGACTGGCTGAATAAAGGACATCTGCCACTGGTAAATAAAACGGTTGCGTCACTGGTACGCCCCCCATATTCAAAATAATGCTTTTGCTGCCATTTCTTTAATCGCTCAAGATGCCTGATAATCGCTGGATTGTTATAACTCACTACCGCTCGTTCTGCATCAAGCATTGGCAAACCATGAATAGCAGAAAAGGATTCTATTTGTACCCAGGCAGGATACGCGGTTGTATAAGCACAGGCATAACCAGCCTTCCTTAATGCCGCAGCCAGAACTTCCATCTCTTCCCAAGTCTCTGGAAACACGGAATAGCCCGCTTTCGCCAAAGCGTCCGCATTGTAGAATATAACCGGAATAGAGGTATTAAATGGCATCGCCAGCAAGCGGTTTTCTTCACTGTAAAAAGCACGCAACGCCGGTAGAAAATGGTCTTTGGGCAGATTAAACCCTTGTTCCTGCATCAGCTCATCCACAGGCTTGATAATGCCTGATGGATAAAGCATGGTCGCGGTACCCACCTCAAAAACTTGTACGATGGCAGGCGGTTGTTTAGCGCGAAAAGCCGCCGCAAAACTTGTTATCGCCTCGATGTATTCTCCTTTGTAAACCAGCTTTACCGTGTAATCATTTTGGCTATGATTAAAATCCGTTGCCAAACGCTTCACTTCAGCACCCAAATGCCCGGCAAGTGAGTACCACATCACCAGGTCGGTTTTTGCTGAACTACTAAAGGGAATTAAAAAAAATAATACGGAGAAGAGACTTAATAAACGTCTTTTGAAACGCACTGCCTTAGGCGTTGGGCAGGGGAAAATAGAGCGCATAACCGGCATTGACCTATGAGCCCATGACGATTCGAACACGCTGCCAACGAAGCAATACAACACTGCAGTAGAGCTTCGTAAGAAATCTAGCGGCATGACAAGAGATCAGGATAATCACTAAACACCGCATCAACACCCCAATCGAAAAGCTTGTTTGCCACCTTTTTGCGATTCACCGTATAAACAAACAAGACATAACCTTGCTCTTTAATCTGCTTGACTCGAGCAGCGCTAAGGGCTCGTTTATTAACATGCACGGAATAACATTGCAGGTCTTTGGCTTTTTTTAACCAGTTTTTATCCCACTCATCTAAAAGTAAACCCAAAGGCATTTCCGGAGCGAGTGTACGGCATAGACTCAATGCGGACAATTCAAAACTGGATACCAGCGGTAAGGGTTTACCGCGGGGCCAGTAGCGATGGATATGAGCGAGAACAACAGCCGTTGTTTGCTCAGCACTGCCAGGATAAGGTTTTATTTCAATATTGGCTTTGACATCAGTAAACGTTAACCATTGCAATACATCACGAAAATGCGGAATCTTTTCGCCAGAATAATTGCTGGAAAACCAGCGGCCTGCATCGAGCGATTGTAAATACTCTGCCTCGACTCGACCCAACTCCCCTTTACCATTGGTGGTTCGCTTAAGGCTTTCATCATGGAAAACAAAAGGTTCGCCATCCGCGCTTAACATAACGTCAAACTCAACATAGCGACAACCTAAGGCTAAGGCTTTATCAAAGGAAGCCAGGGTATTTTCCGGAGCATACGCTGCCGCACCGCGATGGCCAATTACCTTCTCAATTACTTGTGTTTGCAACTGTATTACCCTCTTGTCTATTGGACGCCAACTCCACCAGTGCACTCATTACCAATTCATTGCTGACGGTCAGTGCAGGCGCAGGGGCAGCAACTGCCGCGGTAAACATGGTATTCGCTTCCTTATAAGCCCGAGGCTGTGGTGTTGCGACCTCACCGTCCAGGAAAATTAAGCGATTAAGGCTGTAATTCTGATTAGGATAAACCTTATTGAGTTGCCCTACTTCTGTTTTTACTTCTTCATACAAGCGCTGGCGCAACTGCGCTTTAATTTGCTGAATTTCTTCCAGACTGGGTTTAAATTCCACAGCGCCGATGTCATAAGTTGCACCAGGCTTACTCACATTTTTGGCGTTTTTGTAAATATCAGTCAAACTTGCCTGTGGTACGCGAGCCTGCGCAGCCACATAGAGTTTTTCCAGGCCAGAGCTATCCTGAGAGCGATCAAACTGCGTTAAATGCCATTCTCCCCCAGCAATTTTAGCCAGGTTAGACATGATTTCAGCACGGGCTTTAACCAAATCCGCATTCGTTAACGTGGCATTGATATTAACCGTCAACAAGGCTGTCTTGGTGGTCACCCATTGTTTAGCAGACACCTGATACATGACCTTATCCAACATCATCTTCGGCGGTGTGATGGCATAGGACAAATCACCAGCCAATGTCAAAGCAAGCATCCCAGCTAGTCTTTTCATTCATGTCTCCGAAATTTAAGTCCTGAAACCAGTGTACACCATGCATGGACTGCTTCCAATTCGTTTATAACGCTAACTTCCATTGATTTAGAATTCAAATCGGTCTATAACATGTGCACGAGAATACCAAGGGAGTTTTTAAAAATGATGTCCGTTGACACAATGAAAAAAAATGAATCACTTGTCACCGAGCCAGGTGATTTTCTTGATTACGCACTTTCACACGGATTTGGTGATATACATTTTAAAGTGGATAGTGAAACGGGCATGAAAGCGATTGTTGCTATCAATAATACCAAACTTGGCCCTGCGCTGGGTGGCTGTCGCTTTATTGAATATCCCAATACGGAAAGTGCCATCCTTGATGCGATGCGCCTGGCAAGAGGAATGAGCTATAAAGCCGCCTCGGTTAACCTTCCATTGGGTGGCGGAAAAGCAGTGATTATCAAACCGGCTAAACCGTTCGATCGCGAAGCTTATATGCATTCTTTTGGTCGATTTGTTAACCAGCTGGGTGGACGGTATATCACGGCTTTGGATAGCGGTACAGTCTTAAGTGACATGGATATTATTGCTCAACACACCCCTTATGTCGCCAGTTTGTCAAGCCATAATGGCGATCCGTCCCCCTCTACTGCCAAAGGCATATTAAGAGGGATCCAGGCTGCAGTAGAATTCAAGTTAGGTAAAAACCATCTCAATGGTTTGCACGTTGCTATCCAGGGTTTAGGGCATGTTGGTTATCTGTTAGCAGGGCATTTACATGAATTAGGCGTCCAATTAACGGTAGCCGATGTTAACAGCGCGGCTGTTGAACATGCTGTACGCGAATTTGGTGCTGTTGCAGTTCCCACTGAAAGTATCCATAAAGTACCTTGTGATGTCTTTGCACCTTGTGCTCTGGGCGCTATTATCAATGACACCACTATCAACCAATTGCAAACCCCTATTGTTGCCGGTGCTGCGAACAATCAATTGGCCCACAGCTATCATGGCCAACTGTTGCATGATAAAGGTATTCTCTATGCGACCGATTATGTCATTAATGCCGGCGGATTAATCTTTGCAGCCAGTAAATATTTACATACACCGGAACATCAGGTTAACCAACAAATTGATAGTATTGGTACAGCGTTGCTACAGATTTTTACTCGTTCACAACAGGAAAATCGTCCTACCAGCGAAATAGCAGATACCTTAGCCCAGGAGAAACTGGCTTAATTCCCTTATAAAACCGATAACCGCTGGCTCAGAGGTTATGGTTTAGAGAGAAGGTTTATTGATGAAGCATTTAAGTCTAACCCCCGCTCTGTATGATTACATGCTGGATGTTTCTTTACGGGAACATCCAGTCATGCACGCTTTGCGGGAGGAAACAGCAAAACTACCGCTTGCCAATATGCAAGTGTCGCCTGAACAAGCCCAATTTATGCAGTTTTTATTGCGCATGATTAATGCCCGTAAAGTACTCGAGCTGGGCACTTTCACCGGATACAGTGCCTTGGCGATGGCATTGGCCTTACCGGATGATGGGCAGGTCATCACCTGTGATATTAATGCCGAATGGACAGCGAAAGCCTTTCCTTTTTGGCATGAGGCCAAACAGGATAAAAAAATAGAATTGCGCTTGGGGCCGGCCTTAAATTCATTGCAGGAGTTACTACAGCAAGGCCATGCCCATAGTTTTGATTTTATTTTTATTGATGCGGATAAAACCAATTACCTGAATTATTATGAACTGGCGCTTCAATTAGTGAGTCCTCAAGGCCTCATCGCCATAGACAACATTTTTTGGGATGGTAAAGTAATCGATAAACAAGAAACCGGGGGACAAACCCGCGAAATTCGCCGGCTTAATGAATTTTTAAAACAAGATGACCGCGTGTATATCAGTTTGTTAGCGATTGCTGACGGATTATTTTTAGTCAAACCACGTCCTTAGTTCTGGATGGACTATAGACTAACAAGGAGTTAGGCAATGAATGAAAATAGTACCAACAATCCCTGTGGATTAAACGGTTTTGCTTTTTTAGAATTCTCCGGTCCTGATAAAACCTTTTTACATAAACAATTTAGTGAAATGGGTTTCGAAATTGTTGCTACCCATAAAAATCAGGATATTACGCTTTACCAGCAAGGACAAATTCAATTTATAGTCAATGCTGCCAGTGATTGTCAGGCACAAGAGCATGCCGCCACTCATGGAGCTGGCGCCTGCGCCATGGGCTTTCGCGTGCACGATGCGCAGGCAGCCTATGCCTACGCCCTAAAACATGGTGCAACCCCTTTCCAGGATTGCAAACATGCCGATCATCATTTGCCTGCTATTCAGGCGATTGGCGGTAGCGTGATTTATTTTGTGGATGAGCAACACCATCCTTTTGCTGATGAGTGGCAACACAAACCAATCGTGACCCAAGCCATTCATGGTTGTGGTTTAACCTTTATCGATCATTTAACCCATAATGTTTATCGCGGTAATATGGATAAATGGGCCCATTTCTACGAATCGATTTTTAATTTCCGCGAAATTCGTTTTTTTAATATTAAAGGACAGATGACAGGCCTTATCAGCAGAGCGTTAGGCAGCCCCTGCGGCAAAATTAAAATTCCTTTAAATGAGTCCAAAGACGATCAATCACAGATTGAAGAATTCTTGCATGAATTCCGTGGCGAAGGCATTCAACATATCGCCCTTAATACAGAAGACATTTATGCGACAGTCCATACCTTGAGAGAGCATGGCGTGGCTTTTCTTGATGTTCCCGATACCTATTATGAAATGGTCGATCACCGCATTCCCTGGCATAAAGAACCTTTGGCAAAGTTGCAGCAAGAACGCATTTTGATTGATGGTGAAAAAGATGCCAAAGCCGGCTTATTACTGCAGATTTTCACCGAAAATATCTTTGGACCTGTGTTTTTTGAAATTATTCAACGTCGTGGTAACCAGGGTTTTGGCGAGGGTAATTTCCAAGCCTTGTTTGAGGCCATCGAGCGCGATCAAATTAAAAGAGGCACCTTACAAGAAACCCATTGAGAGACTACTATGAAATTAGCCAGCTTAAGAACAGCCAATTGTCGCGACGGGGAATTATGTGTTGTTAATCAGGCATTGACCCAGGCAATTCAAGTTGGTCATATTGCTAAAACCCTGCAATCTGCCATAGAACACTGGCCGGCAGTGGAAAAACCTCTGCAGGACATCTATCAGGCGCTTAATGAAGGACAGAGTCATTCGGCCTTTGCTTTTAACCCGGATGAATTTGCTTCCCCATTGCCTCGGGCTTATCAATGGGCTGACGGCAGTGCTTACGTCAATCATGTGGAGTTGGTAAGGAAAGCCAGGGGGGCAGAAATGCCTGCCGATTTTTGGACCAACCCCCTGATGTACCAGGGAGGTTCCGACAGTTTTCTTGATCCAACAGGTCCCATATTAGTCGCTGATGAAGCCTATGGCGTTGATTTTGAAGCGGAGGTGGCCGTGATTACCGATGATGTTCCCATGGGCGTAGACCCTAAACAGGCGGCCAAACACATCAAATTGCTTATGCTGGTTAATGACGTTTCCCTACGTAACCTGATTCCTGGTGAATTAAACAAAGGCTTCGGTTTTTTTCAGTCAAAGCCTGCCAGCAGTTTTTCTCCGGTAGCCATTACGCCTGATGAATTAGGGCAGCATTGGGATGGCCAACGTGTTCATTTACCCTTGCTCAGCCATCTTAATAAGCAATTATTTGGTCAACCTGATGCCGGTGTTGATATGACGTTTTCCTTCCCGGAGTTAATTGCCCATGCCGCCAAAACAAGGTATTTGGCTGCTGGAACAATTATCGGCTCTGGGACTGTTTCCAATGTGGATCGCAGTAAAGGGTCTTCCTGTATTGCCGAAAAGCGCATGCTTGAAATAATTGCCGAAGGCAAAGCACACACCCCCTTTATGCAATATGGCGATACGATTCGTATCGAAATGCTGAATCAACAAGGGCAGTCCCTCTTTGGGGCTATTGAGCAAACCGTCACTCGTTACAAAGGGCCAGAAAAATGAAACTCTATGATTATTATCGTTCCACTGCCAGTTATCGCGTACGTATTGCTTTAAATATTAAGAATATTAGTTATGAAACACTGGCTGTGCATTTGATTAATCATGGCGGTGAACAACGACATCCTGATTATTTACAACTGAACCCGCAGGGGCTGGTCCCCACCTTAGATGAAAATGGGCATATTATCAGTCAATCCTTAGCCATTATTGAGTATTTAGATGAAATGAATCCCGCACCGCCGCTCTTACCACAGCATCCTTTAGGTCGAGCGCAAGTCAGAAGCCTGGCATTAACTGTTGCCTGTGATATGCATCCACTGAATAATTTACGCGTGCTAACGCGCTTGCGCGAACAATTTCAAGCGGATGAGCAACAAATCCAGGATTGGTATCATCATTGGTTAAAACTTGGTTTCGATGCTTTAGAGGCACGATTACAAGCAATCCCACACAAAACCCAACTCTGTTATGGCAATGAAGTGAGCATGGCAGATATTTGCCTTATTCCCCAGGTCTATAACGCCAATCGTTTCGGTTTTTCGATGGCTAATTACCCGATTATTAATGAGATCAATGCCCATTGCCTTAGCCTGACGCCATTCAGGGATGCCGCCCCTTATGAGTGAGGGGATGAAACAGCAAGGCTAATCTCTCTCGCTAACGTAAAGGGATAGCGTTATATATAATGGTAAAATCCTTTGGTAAGTAACAGGATACCAATAAACAGCGTGAAAAGAACAAGCACATAATAGCCTTTCCCACTGTAGACCAATCGACTGAAGTGCGTCATTTTTTCCGGTATTGAAAGCCATAGTACTGCCAGGATAACCAATAGCCAACCTAGCAGGGTAATGATAACCTGCGGCTCTAAAACCCAGATATTATGCACAACAACTAACATTAATCCCACTATCAAAGAAAAGGATGCAGCCAAAATAATAACACCACTGCCTGCTTTCAAATTCATTATAAAATGACGATAAAAATCAATTCGAATCATCATAATGATAGCCACAATAATAAAATACAGACCTAAGATTTGAGAGAAAATAAGAGAATGGAACAGTGCTGTAAACATAGTTCACTCCATAAACAGTGGTTACCTCTTCATTATAGGGTATTTATCTTTCTACTATCCCGGCAAATCCAAACACCCCCGAATTTAACCCCATCAGAATACCATTTAAAACCATGCCTTTGCCACCCAGGCAGTGGACACCCCGGATGGCGTACGCTGCAAGATACTCCAACTGGCTTTGCAACGCTGGATATGACCGAGTAATACGGTTTGACTATCACAGTGATAACGTACTGGTAAACCATCAAAAAAATCGCCCTCATCCACAGCCTGGCATTTTTCTCCCGTTGTTAGCTCAAGAGCCCAGGGAAAAGTCTCTGCCATATTCAATTCCATATGCTGGCTATTATCCACTGCAGCAGGCAGATCGATTTGCACACTATCCCCTATCCATGGCGATTGAGGGCATAAAGCCTGTGTATACGAACCAAATTGTTTAACAAAACAGGGATCATAGGTTTTATCCCCCACGACACAACGCCAGGCATCTTCTCTTTTGATGCGTGCTGATTGTTGCCAACATTGGCCTTTGACTTCTTCTTTAACTACCAACGGCACTTGCTGATTGACCTCACCAAAAGGACGATAAAATTTTAATTCTGTATCTTGGGCAACGAGGTAAAATGGCCATGAAAATAGTAAAAACAGTACAACTCCTCGCAACATAGGTTCCCCCATTGTTTTCATTTAGTGTATTATCGAGTTTTTATTGTTGCTTACCTTGCTCTTTAGTATAGCGGGATGCAACCAGGTTTGTTGAAATTGCGCTCGCTTGCAAGTGCCTGAGGCGCGGACATTACAATAGCAGCTGTCTACAGTAAACAAATCTAATGACTATTTTATGTTTTCGGAGTACATCATGACAGAGGTATATGCAATAAAACAATGCCTGGCTGGGGAAGTCAGTGTTGATGAAACACTCACTGTCCGCGGCTGGGTAAAAACACGACGTGACTCAAAAGCAGGTTTATCGTTTATCAATTTGCATGATGGCTCTTGCTTTGCCGGAATTCAAGTTGTTGTCAGCGACACGATTGCAAACTACCAACATGAAATTCTGAAACTGACTGCTGGCTGTTCGATCATTGTCACTGGCAAATTAGTTGTGTCGCAAGGTAAAGGCCAGTCTTTTGAAATCCAGGCCGAACAGGTTGAAGTCGTTGGTTGGGTAGAAAATCCTGACAGCTACCCGATTCAGGCCAAACGGCATACGCTTGAATTTTTACGTGAAGTCGCGCACTTGCGCCCACGCACTAACACCATCAGCGCTGTAACCCGTATTCGCGACTGTTTAGCCCAGGCAATCCATCAGTTCTTCCGCCAACGCGGCTATTTTTGGATCCACACGCCTATTATTACCACCAGTGATTGTGAAGGCGCTGGCGAAATGTTTCGCGTCAGTACGTTAGATTTACTTAACTTGCCTAAAACAGCGCAAGGCCAGGTTGATTTTACGAAAGATTTTTTTGGCCACGAAGCTTTTTTAACGGTTTCTGGACAGTTAAACGTTGAAGCTTACTGTTTGGCGATGTCAAAGGTTTATACCTTTGGCCCTACTTTCCGTGCAGAAAATTCAAACACCAGCCGCCATTTAGCCGAATTCTGGATGATAGAGCCTGAAATAGCGTTCGCTACCCTGCATGATATTTGCGGACTCAGCCAGGAGATGCTGCGTTATTTGTGTAAAACAGTCCTTGATGAACGCCAGGATGACATGGATTTCTTTAATCAATTCGTAGCACCCGGTTGTATTGAGCGTCTGGAACATATTGTTCAATCTGATTTCGAAATCATGACTTATACCGATGCAATAGTTGCCTTGGAAAAAGCAGATCGCAACTTTGAATACCCGGTTAGCTGGGGGCTTGATCTGCAATCAGAGCATGAGCGTTATCTTGCCGAAGAACTTTGTAAGAAGCCGGTCATCCTTACTAATTACCCACAAGAAATTAAGGGTTTTTATATGCGTCTGAATGACGATGAACGTACAGTCGCAGCAATGGATGTGTTAGCGCCTGGCATCGGAGAAATTATTGGTGGAAGCCAGCGTGAAGAACGATTGGATATTCTTGATAAGCGCATGGAAGAATGTAATCTCAATAAAGAGCACTATCAATGGTATCGGGATCTTCGCCGCTATGGCACAGTGCCCCATGCGGGGTTTGGCTTGGGCTTTGAGCGCCTGGTGAGCTATGTGACTGGTGTTGGTAACGTTCGTGACGTTATTCCCTTCCCACGCACACCAGGGCATGCCGATTACTAACGTTATCTTCTATTGACGATCGCAGCCGGTGCATCTGCCGCCGGCTCCTGGTCGTCAGGAGCCGGACGATTGACTCTCCCGAACAAACCGCCCTGAACGGGCCACTGTGCTGCAGTCACAGGCGTATTATTTCGCTGGTCTTGCCCTTTAACGCGTCCTAGTACCTTGTTGACCACTTTTGAATTTGGAACATTTCCTGTTGACATTACAACTATCTCCACAACATTGAATACAAACTCAATTGAAAACGCTTTGCGCCGTTATCGATGAGTAAAGTTAAGCAAGAAAACCATCTTGAATAGTCATGATTTTATCCATCTTGCCCGCCAATTGTATGTCATGTGTTACTATAATCAAAGCTGTATTTAATTTCTCATTTAACTGCAGCATTAGATCAAAAACCTGGGTAGCAGTCGCATGATCCAAATTGCCTGTAGGCTCGTCTGCCAAGACACATTGTGGCTGATGTACCAACGCTCTGGCAATTGCGACGCGTTGCCGTTCACCACCAGACAATTGCGACGGTTTATGACTGAGTCGTTTGGCAAGCCCTACCTGCTTCAGGATTATTTCTGCCTCTTCCTGGGCACCAGCAATTGCTTTGCCCGCCAATAATAAAGGCATCGCCACATTTTCCAAGGCAGTAAACTCAGGTAATAAATGGTGAAATTGATAAACAAAACCCAAACGATGATTGCGCACTTTACAACGCTGTTTCTCAGAGAGTGTTTGCCAATCAACATCCTGCATGAGGACTTGGCCGGCAGTCGGTTTATCCAGACCACCCAATAAATGCAATAACGTACTTTTACCAGAACCCGAGGGTCCTACAATCGCAACTCTGTCACCATGATTAATAGTAAAATTGATTCCCTTCAATACGTCGACTGAGGCAGTACCATCATGATAGGTTTTACGCAGATTTTGGCAATCGAAAATTATTTTACTCATAATGCAAGGCCTCCGCTATAACCGTTTTTGAGGCACGCCAGGCTGGATAAATCGTCGCAACAAAGCTCATTAACATCGCCATAGCACATATTTGCCACAAATCACTGAACATAATTTTTGAAGGGAGATAATCCACAAAATAGATATTTGAAGACAGGATTTGTGTATTGAAGAAGGATTGCAGGGCATTAACAATAGTCGTTGCATTCGATGCCAACAGAAGCCCCCCCAGAAGCCCTAACAAGGTCCCTACAAATCCCACCATCATGCCTTGGACAATAAATACCCACAGGATGGTGGAAGGAGTCGCTCCAATAGTCCTGAGTATCGCAATTTCTGATTGCTTATCATTAACGACCATGACCAGAGAAGAGACAAGGTTAAAAGCAGCTACGGCAATAATTAATAATAAAATGAGAAACATCATGGTTTTTTCCAGTTTCACCGCCTGGAAAAAAGCACCAAACTCTCGGGTCCAATTACCGATCTGATATTCCTCACCGAGTTTCTCAGCTAATTGATCAGACATGGCTGGTGCTTTGTAAATATTATCTATTTTCATCTTCAGCCCAGTGACATCATTCCCCAGTTGCAACAATTTCTGGGCATCCTGCAGGTTAATGAAAGCCAGTTTCGTATCAAAATTAAACCCGGTTCCAGCAGAAAAAACCCCGACCACGGTGAAACGTTTGAAACGTGGAATCATGCCCGCAGGCGTCACGGTTGCCTGGGGAATCATAATAGTGACTTTGTCTCCAAGCATAACACCCAGATTATCAGCCAGGCCACGCCCAAGAATAACGCCAAAATTTTTAAGGTTAGCCACATTACCAGCCAGTAATTTATCCTGAAGATGGGTGACTGCCTCTTCCTGATCGGGAAGAACACCGGTTAATACGATAGGTAAAACTTGTCCCTCGTGCGTAAGCAGGCCCTGACCGCCGACATAGGGTGCAATCGCCTTAACACCTGGAAATGTTTTAAGCTCTTTCTCAAGACTGGGCCAATCACTGATTTTACCATTGGAGCCGCTAACCGTAATTTCCGGGGCCATACTAAAAAAGCGCTTGTGGATTTCTTCATCAAACCCGTTCATCACTGATAAAACGGTAATAAGCACCATAACGCCAATAGCAATTCCAAGCATGGAGCTGAGAGAAATGAAGGAAACAAAATGATTCCGTTTTTTAGCCCGCGTATAGCGTAGCCCAATGAAAAGTGGTAGTGGCTTAAACATACTTGGTTTAATTTTGATAAAAACCTATTGTAGTGAAATTTAGGCCGTGTTGATATAGTGTGAATGGCCTAATAAGTGATTCTTCATTGTTATTGACTATCCATCATCAGGCAATACACAAGGTTATCCACAGATTTTGTGGATAGTCTATCGCAACTGCGAACGAGTTAACTTTAGTGATCTTGCTTTAGATTCTTATAACTGCGCTATCGATGCCTACTCTACTGATCGCTTTTTAAATTGCCGAACCACTTGCTGTGTTTCGTTATCAATAATTTCGCCGTGATTCCCTCCGTTCGGGCCATTAGCGACAGCCAAAAGCCATACATATAATTGCTCAATATCATCACCAGATTTATGGGCAATTTCTTCGGCTCCACAATACATTTTTGCCGTATAATGTTCACTCATGTTTCATCCTAAAATAAGGGAGCTAATTTAAATTACTATTCCTTCTTCATTTCTTGCTGTAACAAGTGGCTTCAATAAGCTCAATATTCAAACCCTTATGCCCAGCATAGCAGCCCATTCAAACTGATGCGTCCTATAGTCCTCCTTAACCGCTCGAGTCATGTTTGTTACACAGCCTAAATCGCATTTAAAAAAAAGAAATCTCTTCCACTTTTATTATAGTCATCGCTGATGCTTGCAAAGGAGAATAATGAATAATTTTTTATCATTTCGTGCGTGGCCTACTAATTCAGGTTTCTTATGACCAGAATGGTCCTGGTGGCACATCAAGTCCATGGGGATTCGAACAACCGTATCGACGAAACAAGTCTTCTCCCTGCCAGGTTTTCGAGAAAGTCTATTGTATTTCCTGACAAGCTACGTTAATAATTGGGGCTGTTTCCATTTCTAATGTTGGTGTTGCGATGCGCGGACCAAGCCATAAGCAGGCAACCCGGCGAAATGTAACCAACCCTTAGGGTTTTGCTGACGTTGCGCTGGCTGTTCGGCCTGGCGAGTAGACCGGTCTACAGACCCTAGTTGATTTGACAAAAAAAGCAGGAAAGCGATTGTTGAACACAAAGACAAGAATGAGAATTTTTTATCCACTTCCTTCACTTAAAATTACCAGCGGTACGTTGGAAGCCATGAAGTGGCTGGCCATGCTGGCCATGACTATTGATCACATCAATCGAATCTTTTGGAACACCAGCAGTTATACCGCATTGAGCATAGGCCGATTAGCCATGCCCTTATTTGCTTTTATTTTTGCTTACAATCTGGCGCGCCCTGAAGCGCTGGCCCACGGCACTTACGGCCGTGCTTTCAAACGCTTAATCCTGTTTGGTTTGCTGGCCACTCCCGCCTATATGGCAATGCGATATTTGCAGCATATCTATCCCTTTAATATTATGTTTAGCTTTTTTATCGCCGCACTCTGTATGTTTCTTTATGAAAAAGGAGGGGTGGATAATATCATTCTGGCGGTGTTCTTATTTTTCATTGGCGGTGTTTTTGTAGAATATAACTGGCAGGGAATTGCTTTCTGCCTTTCTTGCTGGTTCTATTGCAAAAAACCCTCTCTGACCGCTTTAATTGCCTCGGTATTTTTTTGCGTGTTTATTGCCCGTTTTAATGGTAATAACTGGGCCTTAGCCTCCTTCCCGATAATTCTTCTTGCGACCAAACTCGATCTGACCTTCCCCCGTATCCCCTATTTCTTCTATGCTTATTACCCCCTTCATTTAACGGTCTTGGTCTTGTTAAGCAAATATCTCGGTTATCGTTAAGGAATTTCGCAGGAACATGGCCATCGCCTCGTTGAAATTTGATTGTAATTCATAAAGTTAGCGGATAAGAACGTCCTTTCTAATCAGCCAATTTACCTTGCCCCGATTCGTTTCGTCAGTTCTGTATCAGTAAAAATAGTCTTCATTTTGATAAAAATTTTGCTCTTCTTTATCATTTTTTTCACTAACACTCTAAATCTGTGTCTATAGTTAACATAAGAGCCGGCAATGTGCGGATTTCTTAGAGGTGCGATAGGCGAAAATACCTATCCACCAACCAAGATCAATCCAACATTCCAAGAGGCCTTAAAACTTCTTATAAAACGGATTTTATGGAGTGATTATGCCTGTACATGAAAGACGCCAGCACTTCCGCATTGAGGACCAGGTTTATTTCGATTACAAGATAATAACCAGCGGAGAAGTGTGTTCTGATAAATCAATCACCGAGGAGTTATTGGGGCAAAACGGCAAACGCTACCTGGAAACCACCCAATACTTCCAAAGTCTGGATTATGAGTTGGCCGAGCTCACTCAATCGCTTGCATTGCAGGAACCAGCACTGGCCCATTATTTAAATTTAATCAACGCCAAAATTGATTACCTTGCCCGTCATCTTTTAATTGGCGATAAAATTCACCTGCGTAAAGTCAATATTAGTTTAGGTGGCATGTCGTTTAAAACCAAAGATCGGGTTAAAGAAAAAACGCACATGAAAGTCGTCATTTACACGAAACCCAAGATGATTCCTGTTGTGCTGGATGCAGTCGTTGTTTACAGTCAATACCATAGTGAAACTCAATACCGGACAGCGGTACAATTCGAAGATTTGAATGCGGAGCAAGAACAATTGCTTTCGCAGCATATTATGCTGGCGCAAGCTAAATGCCGTGCTGATTAATCATTAGCATTGCCGATAGAATAGCATTGTCGCATAATCGACTTCTTACCAATTTTGAGTCAAGGCCCTTATGACAAGACATGTTTTTTGTGCAAAATTAAACCAGGAAGCCGAAGGATTAGAGAAAGCGCCGTTTCCTGGCCCCTTGGGTGAGCGAATTTTTAATCATATTTCAAAGCAGGCATGGAAAATGTGGCTGTCTCACCAAACAATGCTTATTAATGAATACCGTTTGAGTTTAATTGATCCGAAAGCACGTGAATTCCTTCATGATGAAATGCAAAAATATTTTTTTGGTGAGGGATCAGCCATACCATCCGGTTTCGTGCCCAAAGAAGAAGGTTAAGCACCATGTTTCATGAGTTGTTGCATATTGGCAAAGAAGTCCGTGATGGACTAAATAATCAACAACCCATTGTGGTGTTGGAATCCACCATTATTTCGCACGGTATGCCCTATCCAGATAATTTAGCGACTGCCGCTGCGGTGGAACAACTCATTCGCGATAATGGTGCCATACCCGCTACCATCGCCCTTTATCAAGGAAAAATTCATATTGGAATTGATCAAAAACTCATGGAGCATTTGGCGAATTGCGACGAAGTCGTCAAAGCATCACGGCGAGATCTGGCCTTTGTCTTAAGTCGTAAAAAAACAGCCAGCACGACAGTAGCCGCCACGATGTTTTGTGCCAATTTAGCCGGTTTGCCGCTGTTCGCCACAGGTGGCATTGGCGGCGTCCATCAGCATGCTAATGAAAGCTTTGATGTTTCCGCCGATTTAATTGAATTATCCAGCACGCCAGTCACTGTCATTTGTTCAGGCGCAAAATCGATTCTCGATTTACCCAAAACACTGGAAATGTTAGAGACGCATGGTGTTGCGGTAGTTGGTTACAAGACTGATGAATTTCCGGCATTTTATAGCCACTCAAGCGGTATACCGCTTGTCCACCGTCTCGATAGCCCTGAAGACATTGCCAATTTAATGCATTACCAGCGCAAACTCGCCATCAATAACGGCATCGTGATTGCCAATCCTATCCCCAAACAAGCAGAAATACCCGTCGATAAAATCATTCCAATCATCAAGCAGGCACAAAAAGAGGCTAAACAGGTCACTGGGAAGGCGATTACGCCTTTCTTGCTAGAACGCATTACTGATTTAACAGCCGGTCAAAGTTTAAAAGCGAACATTGAGTTGATTAAAGACAACGCCCTCTTGGGAGCCCAGATTGCGGTTGCTTATCAAAAGCAATTGCGTCAACACGCGAAATAAACCCATGACCTCTGGTGAGCCGCTTTGATGGAGCCTATCTGACATGCTTGTCTCCCCTGAACAACACAAGAGATAAAAATAGAGCAAAATTAGCTCGTTCCGATTGCCTGTTATTCAACCATTTTGCCAGGGATTATTTTTTACAAAAAAAATAATTAACTCCCCTTGACTCGGAAACGTTCTCGGAGTTTAATAGCAACCTCTCGCGGCCAGATAGCTCAGTCGGTAGAGCAGAGGACTGAAAATCCTCGTGTCGGCAGTTCGATTCTGCCTCTGGCCACCATGAGAATGACTAAGTTACGATAAATTTCCCGAATTTCAAAATTTCGGGTCTTCCCCAAATCCGGGGGCACTTTACTCATCCACAAAGCACTCTTAATCTATAATTTTCAAAATTTCTAAAACCATAAGCCCTTCGTTGAATCAATTTCATTTTTCGATGAAACCCTTCAGTTATTCCATTGTTCTTCGTAAAACGAAGCATTCTAACGACTTCCTCCCTCCATTTAAATAATGTATTTCCTAAAGTTCTAAGCGATTGAAAAGCACTTTGTCTTAGCTCTTTAACCATTTCCAAGAATTGCGGTAATAAGCGTTTGCATTCTTTGGCTGTGCAATGCTTCCGAGTTAATAGTTCATGCAACTGTTGTTTAAAATCATAAATGGCAGCAATCGCGGGTTGTTGTTCCAGATAACGGTCGCGCTTGCTTAGGCGTAATGATGTTAGATTCTCTGGCTTTGTCTTCAATGCCATTAGCGTGCCTCTTTGATACCTCATGGTCGGATCAATCTGATGAAAGGTTTGCATGCTCAGTTGGTTAATTAATCGGATGACATGAAGGCGATCAGCTACAATCTTGGCATTAGGAAAGTACCGCTTCACTAGCGCACGGTAACTACTGCTTAAATCAATACAGATAACTCGCACTCTCTCTTTACCTTCCAATGCTTTAAAGTAACCCTCCAAATCACGCCCTGAACGACCCTTAACAATATCAAATACTTTATGTTTACCTAAATCACACAACGTGGTGATATAGCCTTGCTTCTTTGTAAATGAATGTTCATCGATACCTAAGACCCTAGGGCATAAAGGGGAGGTAATTCGCTTCTCTTGTCGTTCATATCCATAATGATACCAGCGTTCTATCGTTGATTTGCCTGTATGAAAATGACGGCTTAAATCCTTTTGACTAACGCCCTCTGTGTGATGATGAAACACCTCTTTACGCAAGCTTTCTGTCGCTCGCTGGTATTTACCTATTCCAGGAAAACGCTGATTAAAATAGCGCTTACACCCATAGCATTGAAACTTATGTGACTTGATAATTAAATAACTATAACGCAATCCTATCGATTCATGACGTATCTTGCGTTCAAAGCTATCCTTCTTTCTTAAACGCTTTTCATTGCAGTAAATACATCGTACTACTCGGTTATAACTCACTTGTATATAAACAGGATTGTTTCCCGTCACCTTGACTATTGAGTAGCCAGGTAAATTTAGGATAATATCTTTTCTTGGCACTTTAACCCTCTTTTGATCGCGCAATCAAAGAGTTAGATTACTTTAATCCGATTAAAGTGCCCCTACATTTGGGGGAGAGCCAAATAATTTACCAGGATCGTCGTATTTGAGTACGATATCTTACGACAAAGTACGCCATTTGCAGAAAAAACATCGGAATAATTTATAATAAAATCAAATAGTTAAAATTTTAATAAATGACTCATAATCCGTTATTCCTCTGGAACTATGGGGTCAGGGCTTGAATTTTGATCGGTGAATACGAAATTCAAACCCTGACCCATTGCTTTTTTAGAAAAATAGCAGCGCTTGTTAATTTAGAGATAGATTATTAACAACAGTCTGTTCGAAATCATCTACTTTTTTAACACTATCAGTTCTCGTAAACATACTCAATCTATTCGTTAATCCTAGCGTTATGACTGATAAAACATCAATTACAAATTTTGCAATCGCCCCTGTCCATTCTCGGTGATCTTTTAAGGAGGAGTTTCTTGCCTTACTGCAGAGATGTTGGCATTCAGATTTCAGGGCTTGTTTATCACCTGTTTTTAAATATCTTCTACCTGCTGCCTCCAAACCAGAACAAAATTGAGAGGCTATTGGATGGGCTTTAGCATAATTGGCGTTTTCATTCGCATTAGCGCTCATTTCTTTCGTTTTTGCCTTAAATCCAGTTACATGCTCATCAAATTTAGATGAGTGTAGGAAAGCCTCACGGCTTTGTAATTTATGTTGCAATGTTAAAACTTGCTGTTTGCTTAAAATTACCTGATGATAACCTCCAGCCTGAGCAGTAGCTGCATGAGCAATCTTGGCAAAATCAGCTGCTTGCTTCCCATCTTTAAAAGAAAACTCTTTGTAGGATGAACCTTTGCTATCTTTGCAATCGAAAACCATTACATTGTTATAACCAACCTTTTTTATAGCTTCTGCTAAATGAATATTGCGTTGCTTGTCTTGATGTTGAGATTTCTCAAACAAAGATTGCATTCCCGCATTCGGTTGAGCCGCAACAACGTTTGGTTGACTCAGATTAGATTTTATAGCTGGTTGTAAAAGATTATTGAGCTGAGATTTATTTAAAACAACTTTATGATAGTCTCCTTCTTGATAAGTAGCTACATGAGGAAATTTCTTTGCAAAAAGAGCTGCTTGACTCCCATCCTTGAAAGAAAACGCTTTGTGGGAATCCTTAACATCAAAAACCCATGCATCAAGGTAACCCAACTTATTTGCAGCATTTGCCCATTTGATATTCTCAGCTTTATCTTTTGCCGCGCTTGACTGCAAGGTATGAGCTTCTTTAAAACTTGCCCACTTATTTACTTGCTGAGCACCTTGTTTCTGATGAGGTTTCGGTTCTTCAATACCATACTGTTTGAAAATTGCTTTCCTATTAGTAAACAATTGCTTTTCAACATAACCCAGCTGAGGACCATTGTGGCCTCTGGCATTTCCCTGTTCGTCGATAATGACATAACGAGGCTCACCTTTGTCATTTGCTCCATGTATTTTATAACCGTTGCCATGCTTTTCAACGCCAGTAACGAAATAATCAGTATCAGAGCTTTGGTGTATAAATTTTGATCCTTCGCTTTTCTCTTCAACTGGACTTGACGAAGTTGGTTTAACATGAGCAACAACCGGTTGATCGTGAACAGCATTTTGTTTATGTTGAGCCTCTAACTGTTTTGCTAAAATTGCATCCTTAGCAACTACGTGCTTTTTATAATTTTCCTCTGCCTGTTTATCATTAAAAATGGCACATACAAGATTTAGCTTTGAGTCTGGATAATCACGAACGAACCTTTCGAAAGCATTCATTGTCAATCGAGCACTTTTATCAGAGCTATTTTCGAGAAGAGGATGACTCATACCAGCCATAGGAACTATCATGTAATCTAAATCTTTGTTATGAACAAAAGCTTCATAGTACATGTTTTCTACACCGTCCTCGTTTTCTTTACCGACTAAATAAGGAACAGTAAGCATTTCAATTTTATCGATATTATGAGTAGCTCTCATGTCATAAGAGTCACAACTGATAGCATACCCTCTGCCTTCACTCTTACCATAGTTGTCTTTACCATACTGAGGGGTTTCCATGACTCCAGGAACGCCGTAGCGGTTATATACTTCCGTCTGCAATCCAGCACCGGCTGCATTAATTATTGCTTTGGCAACAGCAAAACCACAACCAGTCAGTAAGTCACCATTATTTGATGTGGCAACGGCTCCCTTTTTTCCTGCCGCTATTCTTATATCCGTTACACCACCAGAATGAATTTGCACGCGCTTAGAAACAACACCATCACCTACAGATTCCAAAGAGGAAGTTTCCTGTTTAGGTGCATAAAACTGCTGTTGACGCCCGTAAAGTCTTGAATGAGGGAGTTTTGCGCCACTAGGTGGGGTTGCACCATTCATATTAAAAAGCCAATTTTCAATGTCTTGAATTTCAAATTTCATTATTGCACCATAAAGATTAAAATTTAAGCTTATTGTTAATTTTGCTCTCTTTCGGTGAAGAAAATATGAGATGGTCTACGTATTTTTTGCACTTAAAGTGCTTGTGAGGAGGCGATCAACAATCAAATTAGCAGAGTACAATGGGTCAGGGCCTGACCCCATAGGCCTTTTAAAGCGACTGAATAGTCGTCTTCAAAAACAACCCAAAATGAGATCGAAAATCCGAAGTAATACTGATTTTTCTATGAACTATTAACCGCTGTAGGTCAGGTTTTCATTCGATTATTTGACTAAGAAGGAAAGAGGAAAAAGCAAAAGTCGCTGTGGAAATTTTGCGTATCTGAGTACGACACTGTTATACATCGTAGGACATTTGCAGTGGTTTCCTGCGATAAAATTTATAAAAAATCAATCAACTATAATTGAAGTGGGTGACTGAAAATCCTCGTGTCGGTAGTTCAATTTTTCCTCTGGCCACCATGAGAATGACTAAGTTGCGATAAATTTCCCGAATTTCAGCTTTATAGCAATTATCTCCCGCATTACCCAATCTCGACCTTAACTATCGGTAATTGACACTCCTCTGACCAAGATAGTGTCCGAATAACCTTTTTCCATCCCCTTGCTATTCTTGGTAACAGCTTTTTCATGGGACGAAACACCGGTTTTGCAAATTGGATCGACAGGAGACATTCCCAACATAGAAAAGAAAGTTAGCGTTCGATTGTTTTCTGCGACCTTAACAGTATTACTACCAACTTTCCTTTCGACGTAATGGAACTTCAGTGGGTAATAACTTCGTGCAACATACGCCTCTAAGGCTGCGTCTCTAATTGTTCTACCTTTATAGGGTCCGTTATTAAAACTATTTTTTACTCCACTTTGTCCAAAAAAATACATGCCGTTGGTTGCTATAGGCACCCTTAATCCTGAAGGCATATTTTGGTTTATCTCAGGTAGAAATCGGCTCCTTGATAAAAAAATAGAACCATCTTTTTTTAATTTTTCTCGCTCTTTAGATGTAAACGGATAGGTATATTCAGAAGGATTTTGATTGATAACTAATTTGGGCAAGTTTCTTCGTAGTGGCATATTAGATTACCTTTATTACAGTTCGCGTTTTTAATAGACTCAAACGGAGTAATTATTTTACGCAGTGGCTTTAAAATAATCAATAGGCAGGCCGCAGTATATAAATCCTGAAGATTTATTGGGTGTGTTGAAGTAACAAAGAGAATTTTGAGAGAGTCTTATCGAGCAAGCGTAGCCTGGTTGCAAGCAACTGAATCTTCTACATAAGTCTGTATAGAAAAACTTCATAATAGAATTAAAATCCCCTTTAAAGTAAG
>NZ_JBLZIO010000019.1:0-61847 GCF_048553315.1 Legionella sp. ST3F1
GTTTTACTCGCAGATGAACAGTTTAAGGCTAGTGAAATGATGAAAAATTCAGATTAGATTGAGTGCGATTGCCATAAAATAGACTAAGATTCGTTTAGCCATAATTTATCCTTCGGTGATAATTGTGGTTAGCTGATGGGGAGGAGGCCTAATTCCTCTCTGTCAGCGCCTGTTGCATTTAACACTTCAAACGCGCTTTTATACTATTTTATTCTGTGGTGTCTTGCAAATGAATTTTTGAGTTAGGCAGACACCACAGAATCTATCCAAATGCCCATCGCAAGGAGAGCCTCATCCTCTCTAATTTTTGTTTACGCTACAGACAATTAACTACCCCATGAATGCGGAGAGCGATTTCTATTTTTGGATTAAGCGTATGGGCGCATTGAATAATCGTCATACATTAAAAGTATCAGATCTAACACAGAAGGCTACGCATCCCCCAATAGATACTATCCAATCTAACGCAAAAAGACCTGTATTAGCAGGATTATTATACGATTGTATGCTATAGTTTAAATGGATTGAATCTGTCTTAAGATTAAGTAGCCATCTATTTTCTTCTTATTGCCTATCTAGTGAAATACCCTCTTAACAAGGTTATTTCTTCAATTTGTCTCGCCATTTTATTTCTACGATTTAGGGGGGGTTATGAAACACAACACATGCCATTATTGTCTGGAAGAGAAAGATGACTTTTCAATAACAGGGCAATACAAAGTGACAAATGGAGATTTTCTCTGCTATCGACTATGCAAATCGTGCTCCAATAAGTTCATTGGAATAAACTCCTATTCTGATAAGGAAGGCCGTCATACCTTCTTAAATATCGTAAAAGCGAATGCACAGAAACATCCCTTATATGTTGGAAATTAGCCTAAACTGCCCATTTCTAATAATCAAAACCCGGGGTGATTATACCGTTTAACAAGATCGGGAGACCTAAGAACAAACTCTACCTGGTTACTTTTCCGTGCCTTACCATCAGGATACCTTCCATTGCCAATTGATAACCAGGGGTTGGCTTCGTGGCTGTTTCCTTTAGATAGCCTTGTGTGACACAAAATTGCACCAGTTCTTTAACCTCTTCAATGGTTTTATCTTTTTTACCAAGCGCTTCAAAAATTTCATCGATTGTTAAAGTGACATCAATGCCTGCATTTTGCGTCATCATTTTTTGAAAAACATCCAAAATATCTTTTTCGTCCATGCTAAATCCTTTCTTATTTCTTTAAGTATAATTCAGAATTCCCTTATAGGAGGGCACTCCAGGAAAAAATCCTATCCATTAATTGCAACTCTGTTAATAATCTATTGAATCGATTAGCCCCCCCTTAACAAAAAAAGTAAGCCTCCCATTTTTTCCGAAACAAAATTAGCAATTATGCCACTGTCATTTAGGTCAATTTGTGAAGTGCGAATTTTTAATATTTACAATAAAATCAATACTATAATTGATATTGGTGACTAAAAATCCACTCTCCCTCTCACATCACTTCATTTAAAAAACAGATCAATACAACGAGGCTGCTTCCATTTTTCGCATACCGGTGAAGAGGGAGTAATAAAAAATAATCATGCCACAATAAGGCATTGCGGTAGTTGTCGGTCTCCACCAAATATAACGACCGCTTAACCTTTCTACAAATTCCCTGCCCTCTGTGAGCTTAGAATAAGTAACGCCCCCTTAGGCTCTCCTCCCAGAGTGAATTAGCTAAGACTCATACCACCCTGGGTTAAAGGTTCCAGTGCTTTTCCTCTTTCGGTAGCCATGGCTTTGGTATACTTTTCTCTTATTGCTCTGGCATCGCTTAATTTACTGCCCTCTTGTTTCTCTTGAACAGTTGCAAAAAACGCTGGGCTTCTTTTTGCAACTGATTGTTTAATAATTGAAACTTTATCTTTAACAGCGGAGCACTCATCTTCTATGATGGGTTGATCTTTAAAAAAGGCCACAATGCGATTAATGAATCGCATAAAAGCAGATGTTTCCTGAGTTTTGGGAGTGAACTTGGAAAGATTGTCTTCCAGGTTATTTATGATGACATCCAGGGCTTTTTGGTATTTAACACATTCACGGAAAATCTCTTCAGGTTTTTTTTGATCAGTATTATTGAGCTCTTTTTGGATTGCGGTAACACTCTTTTTGGCCTTCAATATTATTTTTTCTAAATCAGTTAAATCTGAATATAAATTGGGATCAGAAGTTATAGCATCCCTTCTTTTATTATCCAACTCCCTTACTATTTGGCTTAACCCATCAACGGTTTCATTGGTTTTAATTTTTGTTAAATAAATAGCTTTTTCTTGATCGGTGAAATTTTTTAAATTGAGCCTTTCTGCTACAGGAGGAGTCCCTTTCCAATAAAAATCAAGTTGACGTTCATACAACAATTTATCAACCTGATTTAATCTTTCATGGAGGAATTCAAGATCTTTTGTAAGTTCTGAATGATGCAGGGCAAAAATCTTCAAATCAAGAAAGGGGCGAAGGCTTTCAAATCGCTCATTTAAAACTTTTTTATATTCTCTATTGCTTCCATTCTGCATGAGCCCTTTAGAACACCTTGATATTTCTTGAAGATTTTTAAGGAGTTGTGCTTTAATTTTAGGCTCGACTTTTCTATTCGCCAGGCTTTTTGCGAAAGAAGCAATTTCTTTATCCAAACGCTCTATTACAGGCAAGATTTCTTCTTTAAGAGGACAGGAGAGCTCTCTTCTTGTCATAGGTTTTAATAAATTATCAGTGGTTCCTGGGCGTTGTACTAAAAAATTACTTAAATTTTCTGCATCGGTGATGCCCATTTCTTTGAGTACACCCATGGCGAACGTTTTGCAGTTGAAGCGAACGTAATCATAGTCAGGGCCGCCAATATGCTTTACTTGGGCTCCTTGTTGTACGGTAGATGCATTTACACGTTTTTCTCTGTTTATAATAGAGAAAAATTTTTCCATTTCTGCTTGAGAAATTTCATAAGTTCTATGTACTACCTTGTATTTTGGACTGAAGATTGCCACATCTGCATTTAGTTCTTCGGCAACATTGCCACCCTCAGTAATTCGAGCGGGGCCAAATCCTACATTACATACAATTCTTGCAGGCTCAGAAGGCTTGGCTTGTTCGGATAGCATCAATGCAGCATGCCCTTCAATTTCTATATAACTTAAATAGTATGACATTTTAAAAACCCTCAAAACATCCACTTATTCAGTATAAAAAAAACTCATTATGAGCAAATTATTCCATATACGTAAAATACGCATTTTAGGTGGAGGGCAGCTCTGGTAATGGGTTTAGAGACGTCTTTATGGTCAGTAGCTTGTGTCACTGAGGTTTGTCATTTTTATATTTGCTTAATTTTACTGCTATAACAGTAAAATATAGTTAATTCATGGTATTTGCATGCCTACACACGAGATTGCCCATTTAATCCATTACTACCGTAAACAAAGGGGCTTATCGCAACAGGAATTAGCCCGGTTAGCGGGTGTCGGGAAAACAGTTATCTATGATATTGAAAAAGGGAAAGAATCGGTACGGTTAAATACCTTGCTCAAAGTACTCGATGTTTTAAATATCCAAATGAAATTTGAAACGCCTTTTCCTCAGGCAACGGATAATAACTCATGAGAAAAGCACTCCCATCAGTGAATAGCATTAAGGCTGTTTCTTTTCATGTTTTTAGGACTAGCCATTCGATAAGCTATTGCTTCGTATAATTTATAATTATGTTCAATATTTGTTCAGTTATAGTTTTATAACTATACTAAAGAAAAGTTACAGATCCTGTCGAGGGATAAGGCAACACTGTTCAGGAACTGAAAAATAGGAGCACGGATCTGTCAACTATTGGAACCGCGATTGTTGTTAGCGTCAGGAGGTAGGAACGATGACTAAGCACGAAAAGAAAGGAAAGCAATCTAAAACACTCCATAAAGAGGAAAAGGTTAATCCTAAAGACCTGGAAAAGGTAAGCGGAGGCCGTTTGGGAGGACCAATCCCGGGCTGGATTGATGGCAGGCCCAGAAAACCACGTCCCGGATAAAGGCGCCTCTCCTTTCAAATCCAATGAAGCGAAACCGAACCAGCTAAATTGGTAAATCCTGACTTTAAAGAGCAGGAGATATGCGATCTATATAAAGATAGCTTGGCCGCGTAGCTTCATTTGTCCTGGATGAAATGTTGCATCATCAATTCCATCTATGAGGTAAAGGCTTGAATTTTGATTTTCTAATTTATACTAATTCAAACTTCACGCCCTGCCCCCTAAAGCTCGATGATTTACGTCGTTATTTTGGGAAAGGACATAACTCTAAGAAACCACTTATAGACAGTGCTTGCACTATTAAAACTTCAGAATGTGGGAGAGTTTTCAACGATGTTTCTGAATTATGGCCTTCTTGCCAGCGCTGCGTTCCTCATACCTATATTCATCCTTTAGCAGGTATATGAATGGCTCTGGCAAAGGAGGTGCGCTGAAGAGTTCTAATCGACATAATCAAATTCCAAACGCCCTGCAGAACCTTTAATTCTTCAGATTTAATATATACTTATAAATCATAGGGCAATGGCAGGCTTCAAGGAATAGGAATGAAATCAAAAATACTGGACTTCTTTTCTAAGTTACGAGCGAGTTATTGGTATATCCCTTTGATGATGTGTGTCATTGCACTTCTACTTTCTGTTTTAACTTTACGTTTAGATCATTTATTTGTTTGGCAATGGTTAGAAAAATGGGGATGGTTTCATGCCAGCAACCCCGAAGGAGCTCGCAGTATTTTATCCACAATCGCCACATCCATGATTACCGTCGCCGGTGTTACCTTCTCGATGACCATTGTAGCCGTCGCTTTTGCTGGCAGTCAGGTTGGTCCAAGACTCACTTCAAATTTTATGAGAGATAGAGCAAATCAAATCACATTGGGCACTTTTATTGCTACTTTTTTATTTTGTTTATTTATTCTGTTAGCTCTTTTTAACTCTAATAAAGAGGGGATTTCCCAGATTAATGGGCAAGTTTTTATTCCTCAAATATCTTTGCTCATTGCTATCGTACTTACTATAAGCAGCCTGGTGGTTTTGATTAGCTTTATTCATCACATCCCGGAAAGTATTAATATGTCGAATGTGATTGCCCAGGTTGGAGAGGAATTAAATCGTCAAATCAGCTCTCAATTTCCTATCAATATAGGCAAAGAATACACTCAAAAATCCCTAGATTTGTCTTCACTAAAGAAGACGGTTGTATCGTCCACTACTCAGGGGTACATTCGTATCCTGGAAGGAAACTCACTCATTGATATTGCCACAAAAAATGATTTGATTATTCAATTAGAAGTACGTCCTGGTACTTATATTACTGAAGACGCGACCCTACTCCTTATTTACTCCGCTAAAAAGGTGGATGAAGAAATTCAAAAACAATGTGCTGAAGCATTCGCATTAGGCCATAAACGCAATCAAGAGCAGGATATTCTTTTCCTGGTAGATGAACTGGTTGAAATTATTGCCCGCGCTTTATCACCTGGTATTAATGATCCGTTTACAGCCATAACCTGCCTGGATTGGCTTCAATCAAGCGTACAAAAATTATCGAAAGACAATGAGCCGTCAGCTTACCGCGCCGATAGTGAGAATAAATTACGGTTAATAACGAACCCGATTACCTTTCAGGAATTTTGTGATCTAATATTTGTTAGAGTGCAACCTTATGTATGTAAAGATAGGAATGCAACTTTTCATATGATGGAAATGATTATTTCTATACATCAAGCACTCATAAATCCGCGACAGAGATCTATTATAAGCGCTCATGCATTATCACTGAAGGAAGCGGCCAATGAAGGTCTTCCACTTTCAGAAGACCGTAAAAAACTTTTAAGTCTCTATGAACATCATTTTAATAATACAGACTAGTGAACTTTCGTATTAATCCTAGTCATTTGTTTCAGATAAATTATACCCCATATAACCCCTAATATAGCTGCAGTAACGGATCCCAGGAGTACTCCCAATTTTGCAGCATTTAAAAACCTCATATCCTTAAACGCTAACATGGCAATAAATATTGACATAGTAAATCCAATTCCGGCAAGGAGTCCTATCAACCAAAGACCTTTCCATGTGATGCCATCCGGTAAGTGACACCATTTTAACTTTATACAAACCCAGCTTATTCCAACAATCCCTATAGGTTTTCCACAAACCAGTGCGACAACAATGCCCGTTATAATAAGTAACTCGGAGGCAGAATAAGTACTACTACTGAGATTGATACCCGCATTTGCTAATGCAAATAGAGGCATGACGATATAAGCAATCCATGGATGTAGTGCTTGCTCAACTCGAACTACTGGAGGTAATAACTCTCTTTTAGCCACTTGAAGTTTCTGAAGTAGTCGCCTTTGACGATGCCCTTTTTCTGACTTTATATCTCGTCCTGTAAGCTCGCCAGTAATACGTAATAATAAATCTAAAGGATGCTCAGACATAGGCTTAGATCTCACAGGAGTCATTAGACCAAGAATTACTCCTGCTAAGGTAGGATGAGCCCCACTCATAAGGATTCCAAACCAAACCAAGCTTCCTGGAATAAGATAGCTCCATGCTGAACCAATACCAATGCGTTGAAAACCCAATACCAATAAGATACCTATTCCTGCTGTTAGGAATCCCAAATAATTGAGACCTTCGGAATAGAATAAAGCAATAATGAGAACAGCAATAATATCGTCAATAATAGCTAAAGAGAGCAAGAATACTCTAATCTCGCCGGGAATAGAGCGGCCTAATAATGCTAGTATTCCCACTGCAAATGCAATATCAGTTGCGGTGGGAACAGCCCAACCATTTTGTTGTATTGGTGCAAAATTAAAAGCAAGAAAAATTGTTGCTGGAATGATAACCCCACCCAAGGCCGCAATAACAGGTAGGATTGCTTGCTTGATTTTGCTTAAGGCCCCCTCATGCAGCTCACTACGAATTTCCATACCCACAACAAGAAAAAAAAAGGTCATAAGAATATCGTTGATCCAAAAATGAAGTGACTTAGAAAATTCAAAGCCTCCTAAACTAATAGCAAATGATGTATGCCATATGTTTGCATAGCTATCAGCCCACTGGGAATTAGCCCAAATTAGCGCTATTGCGGCTGAAATAAGCAGGAGGACACCGCTTACAGCTTCAATATGAAGAAAATGTTCAATTGACGCAAAAGCACGCGCAGCCAAAACTTGAGTACGCCGCGGCTTGGGATGGGGCTTTTTACTCATCACTATGGAAATCCTTTGTTGAAAACTATTAAATAGAAAAGTAATAATCAAATCATGGTATTATACTAAAGCATGAATAATTTAATCATAATAGTCTACAAGGTGGTTTTTAAATCATTGTGGCAATGAGCGTAAATGGTCAATGACCACTTATTTAATTCATTAATAACTGTATCTATCTTTTCTGGCAAACCAGGGAATTGGGTTCGAGAAGCCCCTAAAGCGTGTATATGACCCACCAAAAGAAGCTATATCCGCCCTACCCCATCAGATTGAAATCGAACTGGAATAGAAAATACGGTTCCCTGTTTTGCAATGCCTGGTTACTATTATCTTTTAAGCTAGCTTTATCAAGCAGCCCATCATCTCTCGGCAGAGTAATAGTAGAGCATGATATCTTTCATACGACTATGGCCGCACCACGAGAAATGACGGTTTACAATTTTTCTGCAAAAATCGTTTCCACTGAATAGACTGTAAGAATAGTTTCTAAGAGCTTATCCATAAGAGAAGCAAGATAATAAGGTCATAGAGAACCTTATTATCTTGTTTTTAGTGATTAATATTGCGATTTAATGATAAGACCAGCAGCAAGGCCAACTGCCCCAGCCACAACAATTCCAATTTCTTTCTTATGATTCCATAACTGAGTAAAGAATGAAGGTTGATAGGTTGGCTCTCTCCTGATTTCCTCTTGCTGAACCGGTGTTTCAGTGGTGGTGGTTTGAGCTCTTATCTCTTCTTCAGAACGGGACGGCTTGCGGGCAAAGAAAGGACATTTGCTAATAGCTTGAGTTGATATTCTGGTTCTTACTTTTTCTTTATCAACAGGCTTTACTTCAGCCCTCACAATCGTGTCCATAGGAATTCGCAAGGATTTTGCCAATTGCGGATCCAGGTGGGCAATTAAAGGTTGAAGCCCTGCATTGATTCCCTTTGACCCTTCTGATTGAGCGGTGGTTAAGGGGTATTCTTGTAGTTTTAACCCTATTCCGAACAACATTTTTAACCCATGCATTAATTGCTCCGCTTCCGGGGCCGTTAAAGAAGACATGGCCTCTTCGGTGCTGACTCCAGGTTTTGCAAGATGACAAATTAACGCCGGTAGTTTATCCAACCACAGTTCCTTGCGTAAAATCTGTAACACAGGTCCACAATAATCAAACTGAGTGCCAGTAATAACTCGCTCATCACGGTCTTTAGGGAAGTTTTCTGTGACAACAGCTAATTCCTCGATTATTCTTTGCGCAGAATCCTGATCCAAAACGCTGGATAAAAGATCATATAAATCACTCTTCCCTTTTTGAGAAAAGGCTTCAGGCAATAATTGTTCTACAATCATTTCTTCTGCAACTAACATGGCAGTAGACAACACGGTTGCGACATGGCTGCCAGTATTAAAAGAAGGGCTAACTAAATAACCATTGACTTTGGCATCAATAAAATCACGATGGCTCTGGATGATCACACTATCATCAAAGGCTCGAAAGATAGGCTGGTCTGTACTGTCTTTCATATCAAAGGCATAGGCAATTGCCTTTAAATTGTTATAAATCACCGCAAAATTATTCGTAAACCTGATAGGTAAGACTGTTCGCGTGCTTCGCGGCTGACTCACACGTAACGGTTGCACCATTTCATCCTGCAAAGCACCTACCAGAAAATCATCCACACAGGAGGGATCGTCTTGTATGGCTTTTTGCATACGATTGTACGCGACAGCCAAGGAAGTACTGAGCAATGGTCGCGGATCAAAATTGTATTTTTGTAAGTAATCAAAAATGACATACATCGCATTAAAAGCCTGGTTTTGAATAAACAAACCTAAACCACTGCTATTAACAAGGTTACCTGCTTGTAAAATTTTTTGCTGTGCCGGGCGTTTTTCATAAAACCCCCCTTCTGAAATGGCTGTCACGCGAATGATGTCTTCTGTTATTTCTTGTGGCAATACTTCGCCTGTTTCGGTATGGATAATCCAACCTAAAGGTGCAAAGTTTTCATGTTCAGGGGTAGAAATGGCCAGTCCGTTAGATTCCTTGGTATATTCCTGCCTGTCATCCATATAAAAGCCGAGCTTGCTTATCTGCGCAACTTCAGGCGTCAAACTAAACTCGGAAAATACTTCTGCAACGGGTTTGCCTGATTCCCGTAACGCTTTGTCGATCGCTTCTCGCTCACTGGGACTAACAGAAGAAGGGCAAGCGAGATAAGTGAACCCTTGTTTGGTCAGTTCATAGCGCATATTTCGGCCAACATTCCATACAGGAGCGTGAATAATATCCCATAGCCCTTGCTCGCCATAGGTCGTTTGTCTATTCACATGCACCAGAGGCTGTGCCCTTTCGTTTAATAATTTTGAACGCCCTAATGATAAATGACTTGTAAACTCCAGGGATTGGCCAACCGCTTTTGGGCTCATGGCGTCAGAACCATCGAAGAACATATCAACCTCATCATTGCCATGTGCAGGTCGTTCTACAGGGTTGCTCGAGTAATCAAATTTTGCAACTTGTTGTAATAATCCAGCACGTTGCCCCTGTCCTAAATGAAATCGAATGACTAACGCGCCAATATTCTTGAAGCGCTCAGTAAACGCCTCGAGTGGGCTTAAATATGAATTAAAATCAATGTATCCTTTTTCATCAAAGTTACCCTCTCCATACTGGGCACCTTGATAAGACAAAGTAATCCCGGAATAAGATTTCTTGTCTTGCTTTATTAGCTCATAAATAGTCGCGTTTGAATGCATAATAATCACTACATATAAAAAAATGTGCAGTATATATCATGATTATTAAGGTTAGATTAACATCAAATTGATTATTATGCTTCCATTCAGAGAGCCAGCGTTGAGCTCTTGAAGAACGATATTAGGGAAGCCCTGCAATCGCCCCCCCATAGATTGGCTTGTTTGCTAAATTACATGGCAGCGGTATATCGAGCCCCGTCGTCAAATCTGCCTTTTAGCTCAACAAAATTTCTTGCTGGCTGGAAAAAAGTAGCCTGGGTCATTGAAAATTCAGGCTGGACAGGCATCATTTCGGTGAGTTGTAAAAGCTTGCAGTAATGTCCGGTGAGCAACATGCTCTCTTCAAGATTTAAATTATTTTTCTTGAACCATCTTATCAACGCATCAGTATAATCAGTACAATTTAATTGATAACCACTGGGCAAAAATTTTCCTAAATGAGCTCGCGCTTTAAGTACCTCCATGAAAAATTCGGTGATTTCTTTCTGAAACGCCTCATGCCCAGGTATATTAATGTCAGATACCATATCCAACGAACAAACATGCTTCCCTGCCTGATGCTGAGTAATCGATATGCCCCCGTTCGTACCTTGCAGGTAACGTAAATACATCCCTGATACAATGGGGTAATACCCTTTCTTGTTGTATTCATGTAAAGTCGTAAATACCTTTTCCAGGGCAACGACTATCTCATGATGGTCAGCGCTTACTTCGAATAACAAACCCGTATCCTCAACATTACGCGGATAACCCGTCTGATGATGAACTGAGTCATACCAACGTGAAACAGAGGTTTCACCGGTGGTTCCAATCACCAGGGGAAGCACAATATATTGGGCAAAAAATGGGATCCAGGAAGGATATCGGCACAGAAATTCGCTCACATGCAGAGAGTCGAAAATCCTGGTTTCTATTTCTTGCTTCACATGGGTTAAGGGAGTACGGGCATTTCGATCCGAATCGGTCTTCTCTACGGGACGCCAACGGTAGACACAGACATTTTTTAAATTTCGATTAGTTAACTCATCCGGTTGGTAGGTAGGCATCAGATAAACACTGGTATAAGGATCACGTTCCAGTAACCCGTCCCTAATCTCTTCGATTAATTGAGCGACGCTCATCACTTCTCTGCTGCATTCTAATTTTTTAGCTTCAGTACATTGAATTTCGGCACTTAAAACAAAACCAAACAATCCCTGGTGGCCTGAGCAAATTGTCTCAAAATCAGGATGACTGGCATCAATCGTCACAATTTCCCCATTGGGCAGACAAACGGTCATGGATTTGATAAGGCCTGATACACCGGGTTGGTCTTTTCCGGTGCCAATGCCGCTGTTAGCTGCCAAACCAATAAACGAAATATAGGGATTTAACGAAGAGGTAGGTAAAGTCAGGTTATATCGCTCATAGAGCTGTTCATTGATTTCACCCACTTGCATACTGGCGCCAATCGTGACGACTTGATGCTCCCTGTCAACGGCTTTAATTTCCGTAAATTCTTTTCCTACCAAACGAATAACAATGTCGGCATCCTCTACACCGTGTACTGAATAGGATTCACTGTATTTTTTTCCTCGCCCTCCAGCCGCAGGCCTTACCAGGATCCGTTGTGCAGGATCTTTCTTTTTATTTAAAGCAGTAATGAACTTCAGAACCGCGCTTAATGATGCCGTATCAGTAACATCTAACACCAAAGCATTTTTATTTCTTCTAAATTTTGAATAATTTGTCCATCCAGTGGATGATTTAACTTGCAGATTATTTAAGTGAATAAAACGCAGTAACACAGCACGCTCTTTTGGAGAAAACGCCATCTCGCACCTCATTTAATATAGGTTAAAATGGTTAATATTTGAGCAAAATGACCGCTTAATTTAAAGCGAATTGTTTTCCAGGCAAGATTCCAATTTGGAATTAGAAAGACTAATGCCCGGTTTGATGTATTGCAGCTGCTGTTGTTATTGCGCTATTTTAAGTGAACACGTTTCACTCTTTAATTGGTATAAAATGGTTTTGTACCCCCCAGTTCAAGTCCGTTATGGTGGTAGAGTCCTATGATCGATTCGTCATTAATACACCTCTCCCCGTTCTATGAGCTAACTTCACTCCTGATATTGGCAACCACCATCGGTTTTTTCTGTCTGCTGCTTCGACAGCCAACGATTGTTGGGTTCATCATCGTAGGGATACTGGTGGGTCCAGCCTTTCTTGGGATTATACAGTCCCATGACCCTATCGAATTATTGGCTGAATTAGGCATTGCCGTATTACTTTTTCTTGTCGGCCTGAAACTGGACCTCAACCTGATCAAAACCTTAGGCCTGGTTTCCCTGGCGACAGGGCTTGGACAAGTTGTGTTTACTTCCTTGATTGGTTTTTTTATCGCTAAAGGCCTCGGCATGGATTCAGTAACAGCGCTCTATGTGTCTGTTGCGCTGACCTTTTCAAGTACCATCATCATTGTCAAACTGCTTTCAGATAAACATGAAGCCGACTCCCTTCATGGCCGTATCGCCACTGGATGTCTTATTGTGCAGGATCTGGTGGTTGTTTTAGCCATGATGACCTTATCCGCCTTTGCTATTGGCAGTGGGGACAGCGGGGTTGGCTTGACAACCCATTTCGTCAAAGTCTTTTTATACGGTATAGCACTTTTAATCTTTGTTGGTCTATTCATCCGTTATCTGGCGAATCCTTTGGTCAACCGCATGGCCCATTCCCCCGAATTATTAATTATTTTTGCCATAGCCTGGGCAGCACTGATGGCCGCTTTAGGCAGTTACTTTGGCTTTAGCAAAGAACTGGGAGGACTGATTGCAGGCATCTCATTGGCCTCGACGCCGATCAGGGACACG
Organism: Legionella sp. ST3F1; assembly: GCF_048553315.1. Taxonomy (NCBI): domain Bacteria; kingdom Pseudomonadati; phylum Pseudomonadota; class Gammaproteobacteria; order Legionellales; family Legionellaceae; genus Legionella; species Legionella sp. ST3F1. The sequence goes on from NZ_JBLZIO010000019.1 coordinate 12,880, forward strand.
ATTGCCGCAAGACTATCGCCCTTGCGTGACTTCCTGTTACTTTTTTTCTTTATCGCATTGGGCTCACAACTGAGTTTAAACCAGCTTGGCCAGCAGGCCGTGCCGGCAATCCTATTCTCTTTATTTGTCTTGATTGGAAATCCACTGATCATGTTAGCAATTATGGGTGCGATGGGGTATCGCAAACGCACCGCCTTCTTAGCCGGATTGACTGTCGCGCAAATCAGTGAGTTTTCGTTGGTATTTATGGCAATGGGAGTATCGTTAGGTCATATTTCAACGAGCTCCTTAGGGTTAGTCACCCTGGTAGGATTGATTACCATTGCCCTTTCGGTTTATATGATTACTTATTCGCAACCTCTTTATCGTTGGTTGGAACCAGGCCTGTCCTTTTTTGAACGCAGCAATCCCTACCGGGAAAATAGAGAAATTCTTCCTTCAATCCATAAAAATAACTATGACATTGTCATTTTTGGCTTAGGACGGTTTGGTAAAGCAATAGCAAAATTATTAATTGCGAAACAATTTGATGTCCTGGCTGTTGATTTTAATCCCGATGAAGTCAGGGAGTGGGAGTTTCAAGGCTATGACGCCCTCTATGGGGATGCCTGTGATATTGAATTTCTTGCTTCCTTGCCTTTAAATCAAGCAAAATGGATTATTTGCACGATTCCACAACACTTGCTTGGGGTAACCTACCAGGATCCAAGAATCATTTTGACTGAAACCATAAGACAAGCCAAAATCCCCAGTTATATCGCAGTAACGACACACCATACTTCGGAAATAAAATCATTAAAAGCACGGGGAGTTGATGTCGTTTTACAGCCCTTTTATGATGCGGCAACCAGGGCAGTTGAAATAATCGCGGCGCTATCAGAAAGCAATCCAACGAAGGCTGGCAAAGAATAAACTATCAATCTTTTAGCCCATCACCACCACTTATTTGTAGTTGGGATCAACCGGCCGTCCAGGCCTCGACTGAGCGCCCCCAAAATTGGATTTTTGTTCGATTTAAACAGATGCAACGCTGATTAGCACAGCCGATTACCGGATAGCCAAATCAATTTCGCCTGTCAACCCCTATGCATAATGGCAATATTGTGGAATAATATTGTCCAATTGCAATAATATTTGTCTATTAATATGAAAGTAAAAGCAATTCCTTTAATACTCGCTATTTTTTTTCCTGCTGCTTTATTCGCAGGTACTGCAACTTGCCCTTTATCAAACGGGATCAATGTCCACACTGCAAAGCGACTTTTAACGATCTGTAAACACGGCTCTGTCGTTAAGAGCTTTGATGTCGCTCTCGGATACAAAGGTGTGGGTAAAAAACGAGCGGGTGATAATAAAACCCCTATTGGTTTATATGGGTTAGCTTATCCAAGAAAATCCAATCAATTTAAAGTCTTTATTCCAATTCTCTATCCGACTGCCAAGCAAAGGGCTGCAGGCTATACAGGCAGGGATGTCGGTATCCATGGACCAACCCAGTCAGCCAGTTTGTTTGGTTGGTTAAGCCACTTACCGGGCGCAACGCGTGGATGCATTGCGGTGGGTAAAAATAACTATATTGAATATGTGGCGAACTGGGTAAAAACGAATCCTGGAACCAAGGTTTTAATTATTTAAGTAAGCTTTATTTTTTTAGATAGTTATAACCATCGCGAGCTTTATTCTGAATATATCTCCATTTTTATATTCCCTGTAGTTAATCCGCTTTAACAGCATGAATAAAGCCCGTATTAACCTCGCCTGTTCTTAAGTAGACTCCGTCATTCAATCAACTCCCTCACAAATGGAAGAGTTGCTGCAGGCCCGCTCATCGAGCAATCCAGACACTCAAAGACCACAAAAGGGGGACCTCTCCTTTTACAGGATTCGGTTAGCGGAAATCAACCCTATGGGTAATTTTACCCATCCACACTTTATACTGACTGCCTTACAATTGCCCACAAAAGATGTCCATCACGATGTAGGACACTGCTATTTTGGGGAGTAATCAATGCCTGGTTCTACTAATAAGCGCGATATTGCATTATTGGATGTGGATAACACCGTCCTTTTCGGTGCGGCTCCAAACACGACTTATAATGATAATTTACTCGATGCCCTCCTTGAGGCAGGCGTTCGTGATATTTATTTGTTCACCTCCATGACCATAAATTCAGAGAGTGTTATGGAACGGCAAACACTTGCAAACTATATGGAAAGCAAAGGATTTAAAGTGCATGGAGTTATTACTCCCAGCGATATCTTTTGGCCTTTGGATCAGGAGTTAATGGAGCGTTTCCTGAGCCATTTTAAACGGCCTGATAACAGTTTAACAAAAACCCTGTTAGAGCAAGATCAATATAGTGCCATTAATTTTGCGATAGAGTCTCAACCCGGGGTTGCTTTTGCACTAGCCTTGAACAATCCTGACAGCATGGCAGGCATCACAGCACATAGCCAGGCAGCGAATGGTGTTCTGGGACTAGTCAAGAAGGCTAGCGCTGAATACCTGACTGAAAAGGGCCACATGTATGACTTATTTATAAAACATAAGCCAGAATGGGTGAACCGTATCATTTTTGTCGATGACGCCAATGACAATATCAACGCTGTTGAAAAAGCGAATGAGAAATACAAATGTCGGCTATTCGCTGTTTTAAATAGAGACAAGCAAAATGCCTGCGAGCTTCCTGCTTCGTTTTACCAGGAATCGTTTGCTTCACTGATAGGTAACCATCGTTTAAAACAGTTATTAGCAAGCTATTGTGATACGAAACAAAACAATAGTCAGCAGTCCTACTGGTCTGCGTTTTTCCGTAGGGCCGTATCTCCCGCTCAAGAAGAAACGGCAATTGCTGCTGTACAGAAGGCCCTGAACAATGAAGAAACCGATCTGCTGCCTCATTTGGCCACTCTACGTCAGGGGGAACTTGGAAGTACACTAAGACGCTTTGTAAAAAGCGGGGCAGCAAATGCCTTATGTGGTAAGAAAATTTCTACTGTCAGTGAATTGGTTAATGCGCTTCATAACCAGGTCAATGGTCAAAATAGCTTTGTGTTTGAAGTTTAATTTCAGTCCGTAGCATTAATGGCAGGATGCTCTACAGGACGTGCCACTTTTAAAGAGAAGCCTTGATGTCCAATACGGAATCAAGGCTGCACACTTCTACCTTGTCAAACTAGTTGAGCCGTCTTCAACCAAATAAAACCCATTATTTTCTCCGTCAATACCTGGGTTGTGTGCTTTATATACCTGGGGATTAGAAGGTAATGCGTACTCAATTAATAAACCAAGGGCAATCACACCGACTAATAAACCGCCAAACTCCTTGGAACAAACCTTTAAATCCAACGCTTGGGTTGTAGCGGCTATTAAGCCAATAACAGCACCTTGAGCTGCTGATTTTATCGCTCTGCTATTGTTGTTTTTAAAACTGAAAAAATCAAACATACATTCTCTCTCGCTTTTGTGTAATGTTAAAAATTTTCGCATAGTACCATATTTCTTTGCAGAAACCAGGTTCTAATTGGGCTGGTGGCTGCCTAAACAATGACACCGTTTAATTGAAAGAAAACCTTGATTCCGCCACGCCGCACCCAAGCTATCGATTACTTCAACAACAACCAACACTCCGTTATTAATTCTGTTTCAGCAACCTCGTGATCAAAATTATAATAACAAAAAATACAAGGCAAATTTCCCAGTTCTTCACCGGACTCCGGTAACCAATCACGATATAATCCATACACCGTGTCACCAATAGTATTGCGCGAGCCCTTGTGTGTAGCTACTGCATAACGGCCAGCTGGCAATCGTTTTTCTATAATCTCGCCTTCAAGTTTCAATTGCTCAGGCACGGTAATACCAAGATCAAAACGAAACTCTGCGGCAGGTGTTGTTTGCGGATCATCATAGGCAAACCCAAACGCTTCCCCCGCTTTCGGTTTCAGGTTAATCGTTTGCGCTTTAGCCCAGTTGATTAATCGGTTAACGCTATCCCCTACTTTTTGCGGATCGCCACGATGTTCTAACACCGCCAAACGTCTTGCCGCTATGTTTTTGATAGTTACATTCATTGTCATTTCACCTTGTTTAGGCAAACAATACGGCTGTTGTTCCCACACTTGCCAGCTTGACTGAGCTCTAAACTCACTTGGATTAAGATGGCAAGCTTGTTTAAATGCGCGTGTAAATGACTCATGGGATTCGAACCCCGCATTGATTGCAATTTCAATTATTGATTTATCTTTGTTAACAATTAACTGGTGGGCGGCCCTTTTCAAACGCAGCCAACGAACATATTGTTGTAACGATAAACCCGTATAAGCAGTAAATAAGCGATGAAAATGATATTTTGAAAAGCAGGCAATATCGCTCAACTGGTTTAAAGTGAGTTTTTCGTCAAGATGCTTCCCGATAAACTCGATTACCTTTTTTAATTGACGTTCATAATTCATACTGTTCTCAATTCAAATGATCACTTCATTTACAGGACTAAGATTACTCCGCCCCTAAATGGGTTGTTTGACCATTATTGCTGAATTAGCATCTATTTTTTACTGGCAGCATCCTCTCAAAGTTGCTGAAAACAGTGATTACTTAAAAACCCCACACTAAATTTTCTAACTCCTGCAAGCTCCTTGCTTTAGCCTTCCAATTTGGGATTCTTACCTGGATGTTTAAATTACTGTATTGATGCAGCAACATTAATGCAGTCAATTGATGGCTCAACGTCTTCGTCAACTCATGGGGTAAATAACCATAAGCCGTTAAAAACGTATGCAGCAATTGCTTGTCACCTTGTATAAGGAAAGCGCCCGGACCAAGCAAATCATATTCAGGCAACCCCAGCATCGCATCGCCAAAATCAATCAATCCACTGATATGCCAAATACCCTCTACTTGCTTCACTAAAACATTCATTGGGGTATATTCCCCAGTTAAAATAACTGGCTTTTTGAGCGCTGGTAATATCTCTTTGATTGAATCAAGGTAAGCAGGCAGCTCTTGTAATAAAGCTGTTGAAAGCCCTTTAGCCCGATGATGTTCTTCGCACTGCGCCCTTTGTTTTTCAAGAAATTGCGGCCAATGACAATCAATCGCTTCAAGTCCATCCGTGGGTAAGGCATGAACTTCCCGAATGAGCTCTCCTAACTCACGAAGAATGACTACTTTATTGTTATGGGCCATGGTTTCCCAAAGGCTTTCGAGAAGTGTTCCTTCAAGTTTGCTGAGAATAAGATAAGGCCATCCAAGGATTTCTCCTGCATACTCAAGCGAGGGAGTTTTAATAGACAGTCTTCCCTCTACCTGCTTTAAAACCAATCGCTCACTTTCAAATTGGCTTTGATGAAACGGCGGAAAAATTTTAATCACCTTACTATCCCCATAGGAAAAGACAATATTTGTCCCTTCAGAAAATAGCCTTAGTGAGGCCTCTGGTAATTGGTGTCTATCAATAACTGCGGCAGCCAGGTCTTCTGCAATACGCGGCTTGTGTATTTCATAGTCTTCAAAGGTATGAATAGTTGAAAGTGTCTGGTTTAAAGAGGTGTTATCCATCAATTTTCATCCTGATCCTGTTATTGCTTGATAGCCCGCAACATTGATTGTCGCATCATTAAATGACTACATGCCAGGAAATATAGTTGACCTCGGTGTGATATTTTTTTCTCAACAAGGGAAAAACCCTTTCGCCTGCATGCCACAACCTTAGCTACTCACCAGTGGGATAAGTTTCGGGTAAATCATCAGGGCGTAGTTGATTTTCCTTTGATAAAGCAGTTAAGGCACTGGTCTTATCAATGTGAATAATACTATCAAATTGATAAGGTAACCGGGAAAAATAATAATGGCTCAGCCGCTCTGATTCCGGCAAATAGATAACTCCAATGGCCCTTTGTAATCGGGCGTGTTTCAGGAGTTCTATCAGGTGGCTTTTGTTACGTAAGTTTAAAAAGAAGGTACTGGTTGATAGCTTATGGAATAATGCTTCGTAGCTTGCTTCAAGCGCTGGCAATACTGTTTTAATTTCAGCAGGATAATCCCAATCAGAGGAGGCCATTACAGTCCCTGTATAAGTAGAAAATCCTAAAAGATAAGAACTGGTATCATAGTGCTCTCGAACAAGTTGGCCTAAATTCACTTCCCCTCTATCATTCATCTCGGTGGCTCGGGCATCGCCAACATGCGAATTATGCGCCCAAACAATAACTTTGGCTGGCAAATTGCTTTTTGATTCAATGTGAGCAATGACATTGCTTAAGGTTTGGGCCATATGGCTATCGCGTAAATTCCATGATATTGCTCTGGGCTCAAACATAGCCCGATAATATTCTTCAGCATTTTTTACCAGGCGTGCATTTTGATTGGCATAAAACTCTGCTTCACTCAGTAATAATTTATCCGCATTTAATGTTGAAAAGGTTCGATGTTGCATTTCCAATAACTGATCTTTAACTTCCTTGATACAGGAATGTTTCAAATGTTGATTGACAAAATAACCATACATTTGTGGATCCATGGCTGTATGATCAAAACAAGCGTAACGATTTTTAGCTTGCTCGGCCAAGTCAGGCTGGTGTGATGCTAAAAACGCTATAATAGCCTGCATTGAATCATGTAAACTATATAAATCCAATCCATAAATTCCAACCTTGGCTTTGACATCAAGATTGTCATTGTATTGTCTCAACCAATGTAAAAATGGAGGCATGGATGTATTGGCCCACATCCAGGTTGGAAAACGGGTAAAGCCGTCCAAAGCGGTTCGTTCATTGCGGAATTCATTACTGCCCAGAATATAACGGTGCATGGAGTAAACACTTGGCCAATCACCTTCTATGGCAATAGCCTTGAACCCTTTTTGTTCGATTAATAATTGACTTAAAGCAATACGAGTTTGATAGAATTCCTCCGTTCCATGAGTGGCCTCACCCATTAAAACAATTCGTGCCTCACCAATGCTGTCAATAATTTTATCGAAACCAGAGGTCTTGGTGATTTCAATTGGATTAATTGCCTTGGTCAAAAGATCAGTTAATTTCTCATCAATTACCAGATTGGCCATTATCCCTCCTGTTATTTTCCTGCCTCAACTAATCTCGCTTTAATTCATTATTAACATCATTTAAAAGATCAGCCTCAGGAACATGAACTAAATCTTTTGTTATTACACGAATGATTACGTTTTCAACTTGTTTATTGATATCTTTTAATAAGAGGCCATGCATAGCAGGGGAGCAGACCAGGATCAATTTCTCATAGTCATTTACAGCGTGGCCATGTTCAAGAATCCTGGCAATTTCTTTTGAAAATCTCTCAATTCGGATTGCTTTGGGATCGGATTCCTGGCTATATGCCCCATGCGCGCCGGAGGATTGGTATCGACCTGGCTTATCAGAGGTAAGCTCGATATCTTTTAATTTATTTTCAGTGTGTTCTATTTGTTTAACCAACGCTAAACTATTTTTTGAATAGTCATATATTCTGCATATTGTTGAGTCGAAAACTACAAGCCAGGTTAGATGCTGTGATTTCATAATACCTCCATGTAATAACAACCAGTCCGCTGAGCTGTCCATCAGAAACAAAGCCCTTCGCAATAACCGAAGAGCAAAATAAAGGTTAACCGGTTAAGGAAAGTCCTTTTCTCAAATTTCCCTTAGTTTATAGACTATAGATTCACTTTTAACAATTTGAGTACTTTTTTTGCCAGGTAGGATAAACGATGAAATCACAACAATTTGCAGACCAAGAATAGATAACAATAGGTAACGCAATAGGTAACACAATAGGTAACACAATAGGTAACATTTGAAGATCGCACCTAGGGCCCCAGAAGAGGAGATGGGGGAGCAATGGACTCTGCGTGGGTATAGTCTAAAAATTGGGCTCTCAAGGTATTAGACAAAACCCCATTGACCAATTTTGATGGCTTATCAGAGGGCAAATGCGGATGGATTGCTTTTATTTTATCTATCGCCTGAGTACAGGCCGTTAAAAATCGGCTTACTAAAAATTCATAATTTTCCACAGTAAAATCAACCTTCGGATGAAAGTGTATTGGTCTTTTATGCAACATTTGACTGTAGGTAGACGCCATGTGTTCCAGGGTTTGAATAGAAAAATCGAAATTAATATTTCCCGGCATTTTCATCGCTTCAGTGAGGTACTCCTCTACAGACTGAGGTGAATGATCGGCATCTATGACAACTAATTTACCGTTTGCAACGCCCCAATTACCCTCATTCATTACAAGATCTTGGACAAATGTTCCAGCAACAGCCAGCTTTGCGATACCTGCCTCGCCTATTTGCTCGACAACTTTTTCTCGTATGGCCCTCTTGATTTGCCACTGATCAGGAGTGCTTCCTTTTCGGTGATTTAACTTGATGACTGACCGGGTACACTGGGTAATAATGCTTTTGAAACCAGTAAAATTCTCGATAAACTCAGAGGCAAGGTATTTTTCAGCCTTCATTACGTCACCTGATGATGAGATATATCGGCCATTTTTTTCATGAACCAGTTTAATCCTTGGAGTATCTATGCCAATATTTTCTCGAACAAAATAGAGGTTATGCATCCCTAAAAGAATATTAGAATACCTATCTCCGTCCCCTTCTTCACAGACTTTAAGGAGATATTTTTTATCTTTAATAACACAGATTTTACCTGCGCTTACTCCATTTGTTTTTTGTTTGCAATCTCTAATCGTCCCCGTCACAGGCTGAATGGTCAGTGTATGACTCATATCGATTGGCTTTAATAGCAAACCGGGAACTGGTTGGGTAACAGGCATGTAGAGGCTTAAGGCTCCAGTGGTGCTGGCGTTAGAGGGTTGAGAAAAAAAGGTTTGCGTCTGCGAGACTAAGGCTTTTTGGGTTTCCGTGTTGGTACCAGACTGTTTTTTTGGTGTTGCCTCTACAGAAGAGACTAATGCTGACAACGCCAAAATAAATACTAACTGTTGTGCGAGTGATAATTGATTAAAATCCCTTCCACACGCGGAAAACACAAAGGGCTCCGACTGCTTATTTCTTTTTTTATCTACAGGCAATCGTTGTTTTTGATTAAATTTATGCTGTGTTTGATAAGTTGAGCGATGAGGTAGTTTGCTCTTGAAATGACTTCTTTTTTCCCGCATGATACAGACAACAAAACAATCAACTAGCGCAATATGTTATCATTTGCAGCTTAATGAATTATTAAGGCCTTTTTATCACTATTAACCTGGGTGGGCTCTGAACCCTTTTACTGTCACTAAGGTCTTAAATAAATAGCAATGTCCTTCTCGATGCGTGTTATCAATGCGTCAATAGCCGCCCTGATTGGCTCTGTAATCTCAAATTGAAATTTGAGTTCGTTAACTTCTATACCATACAAAACTAACTTCTTTGGTAATAAATTAAGGATTTTTCCCATTTCTATTGTATTTGCCAGTCCAAATTCATGCGTGGATTGTATTGGATTAATCGTTTTAATTTCTTCATTTTCAAGATAAAGGAGGCTACCTACCTTTGCCCCTGTTCTAACGGCATCAATTAAAAAAACCGTTTTTGCCTGTTGCATCCAATCGAGCAAATTAAGACCTGGCCTATCACAAGCCATAAATTGTAATTGCTCTGTAGAATAGTCTTGAAGCGCTTTCTTCGGTTGTAATCCCTGAACAACCTCCCACCCTAAACGGTCATCCCCAAAAGGTGAACCAATACCTAAAATCAGCAATTCAATCATCTCGATTCACATCTAAAGTTAAGAAATGAGTCGAACAGGAAATACAGGGATCATAATTTCTAATGAGCTTTTCACTGTAACCCCTAAGCTCATCACTTGGTTTTTCAAGTCCAAACTGCTGCAGGGAATGGTATAAATCGTCTTCAATACAGGCCTGGTTTTGGCTGGTTGGTGGAACAATCCGGGCAGATTTAACCAACCCTTGCTCATCCATTTCAAAACAATGCCACAATAAACCGCGCGGTGCCTCTGTACATCCATAGCCGCGACCTGAAGCGATATTCACTTCCGTATGAGACGAATCAGGATAGCTATAATTTTTTAAAATACGAGAAGCCTCCAATAGACAAAAATAAATTTCAATTGCGCGCGCTAAAATGCTGTGATGAATATTTTTACTTGGAAAATGAATGTCTAATTGCTTTAAAAAAACGTTTATTTGTTCAGGTAGCCGCTCATGATTGATATTTAGCCGTGCTAAAGGGCCGACCAAATAGGGTTTACCGTCTAATAAACAGTGAAGCGCGTTGGAATAAGGGACTTGATGTTCTTTAAAGTAATCATCAAACTCATCAATAGCAATATTCAGCCCTCTATCTGAAACAATGCGTCCCTCATTCATTGGATATTCCTGCTCATGAAATAAAGAAACACAGGTGAAATCATGGAAGGTTTTTCCAAAAGGCAATGTGTTTATCCATTGAATAAGTTCTTCACAATCGACAAGTGATGCCTTTATTTTTTGTAATAGGGTTTGCACAAGCAGCGGATCAGGAGCCTTGTAAAAACCGCCAATCCTTGCACCAACCGGATGGACAGATCGCCCCCCTAATAATCGCATTAATTCATTGCCCAGTGCTTGTAAACGCAAACCGCGACGTACTTCATGAGGGTAAATTTTTGCCATCTCGGTCACTGCTTTAAAACCCAAACTATCTGGCAAAGCCAAAAGGTGGATATGTAAGCTATGACTTTCTATCCACTCCCCACAATAAAACAAACGCCGCATCTCGCGCACCCAAGGGCTAGGCCGCATGTTAAAGCAATTTTCAATGGCCTGCGTCGCACTCATTTGGTAAGCAACCGGGCAAATACCGCAGATACGAGCAACCATGTCTAAAACCTCGCTATAATCCCGTTGCTCTAAAAATTTCTCAAATAACCGAGGCGGCTCATAAATTTTGAGCTGCAAAGATTGAATTTTATTATTCTTAATTTTTATTTTAAGCGCACCCTCTCCTTCCACACGAGCAAGAATAGGAACTTCAATTAATTTTTCTTTATTCTTTGACAATCTTAATCCCTTTAAAATAATTACCTGCCTGGTTAAATGCGGCTGCTTGATTATTGATATGCAAAAATTGCCTGGCAATGTTATCGACGCTACTGCCATTTTGGGCAAACCGAAGGCCTAATGAATGCGTATTGGGATTTTCCGAAGGGCCATAACACGCATAACAGGCGCGTCCATACCCAGGACAAAGAGCGCCGCAACCTGTTTGAGTAACGGGGCCCATACAGGGTTCTTTTTTAGTAACCAATACACAGACCTGCCCTTTGCGTTTGCATTCCAGACAGACCGCATCCCTCTTAATACGTGGAACCACACCAAACAATAGCGAACGCACCGCATTCATTACCTGATGGGTATTAACAGGACAGCCCCATAACTCCAAATCCACTCGCACATGGCTTGAAATTGCTGTAGAGGTACTTAGGGCTTCAATGGTTTTTGGTGACGCATAAATACTCGCCATCCATTCTTGATAATTCGCTGCATTGCGTAAAGCCTGAATACCACCTGCCGTTGCACAGGCTCCAATCGTAATAAGAAACGTTGAATTGCCACGAATCTTTTTTATCCGCTCTACTTCTTCAGGCGTTGAAATACTTCCTTCGACAAACGCAATATCAATTTTTTCCTTAAAATCAAGAAGGCCGGCTTCAGCAAAATGTGTCAGCTCAACCAATTCGGATAATATGAGCAAGGCTTCCCCAGCATTTAAAAACGCCAACTGACAACCATCACAAGAAGTGAATTTATAGACTGCCAAGCGCGGTTTCCTCATTTCAAAATCCTGGTTCGGTAAACAAGGCTTTTATACAATCATAGGCAAAAACAGGACCGTCCTTACAAACAAATAAACCACCATATTGACAATGTCCACAGTGACCTATGCCACATTCCATGTTGCGTTCCATGCTAAGATAAATCGCTTTTTCAGAAATACCTTGATTAATCAATGCCAGGCTAGCAGCCTGCATCATTCCTTCAGGACCACACATCATTGCTATTGTATTGTTGGCATCTAACTGAAGTGAAGTAATCCTATCTGTTACATAACCAACACTCCACGGCCATGTTGGACCCGCCTTATCGGCAGCAATATAAATTTCGGTTTGCGGCATGGCTTGCCATTCCTTATATTGCTTGCGAAAAATAAAATCCTCACTATGTTTTACACCCTGAAAAATCTTTAGGGCCCCGTACTGTTCCCGTCTTGCCAAAATGTAGTTAATAACGGATACGGTTGGTGCGCATCCCAAGCCGCCGGTCACAATCACAATATCTTTGCCTAAAGCCCCTTTTACAGGCCAACCATTGCCAAATGGACCACGAACACCAACATAATCACCCTTTTTTAATTGCTGCATTGCTTTTGTTACTCGTCCAACCGCACGAATTGTATGCCCTAGATAACTGTGCTCTGCCGGATCGGAACTAATTGAAATTGCGACCTCACCTACACCATACAGGTAAAGCATGTTAAATTGTCCAGGATAGAAAGAAAAATCCTGCTGGTGTGGCTTTTCAACAAATTGAAGATCGAGGGTGAAAATCGTCGCTGACTCTTGATGCCGTGCATTAATTCTTGCAGTACGAGGCAGATAGGAATCCCTGATCATTATTTCGTTTCCCTTACATTGGATTCACCTGAAATAGCAGCTAATTCTTCGGTCATATCAATGCCTACCGGACACCAGGTTATGCAACGGCCACAACCTACGCAACCACTCGTATCAAACTGATCAAACCAACTACCCACTTTATGCGTCAACCATTGACGATAACGCTTTTTTGTATCATCACGAATTGGGTGGCCAGCCAGGTAACTGTGGCCTTCAGTAAAACACGAATCCCATTCGCGCTCCAAGGTGCTACTTTCTCCATCAAGGCTGGGATTTGTTATTTCACTATGGCAAAAACAGGTGGGACATACAGACGTACAATTGCCACAAGATAAACAACGTTCAGCAACCTCCTCCCACCGTGAATGACCTAAATTGGAGAACAATAAATCTCGCAACCCTCGCTGGTTATCCAAAGGGATACGCTTCGTTTGCATGGCATCCGCATTAGCAATTTCCTGTCCGGCATCGTTAGCTTGCTGTGTTGTTGCCAATACTAAATTCAGACCGGAAATTAAATGATGACCACGCTCGCTGCCCCCTTGAATGACAAAACCCGAATCTAATTCGGTCATTAAGAGATCGAAAGGACTCCTGACATTGGGTCCCGTCCCAGCCGAAACACAAAAGCAATTATCAGACGAATAACCACAATTAACAGCAATAACAAATAACGATTCACGGCGTCTTCGATAGCGCTCATCTTGATGGGGCTGTGCTAAAAAAACCTTATCCTGAATTGCCATTGCGGCTAAATCACAAGAACGAGCCCCAATAATGGCGATGGGCAATTCATTAGCGATACAGGGTTTAAATTCCAGTTTTCCTGTACTGCTACGCTCAACACGCCAAACAGTTTCACTGGGTTTAAATAGTAACGGCTTGATCGCTTGCGGGCCATTAGCCCATGAAAAGGCACGTTGTACAGGCAGTTGTTCAAGACGATACTCGCCTGGAGCCTGATGAGCACGAATACCCCAAGGTAACTGGTTTGCGTCTGTCAGCTTATCATAGACAATTGCTCCGTCACGGACTTGAGGCCCCACACAAGAGAAACCTAATCGCTGCAGTGCATCAATTAATGCTTGCAACTTGTCCTGGGGCAAAAAATAGCTCCGATCATTCTCCATAACAGCTTCATCCTTAGCAGTTAGCAAATTCGCGGTAACTGTTCTCCGCTTAACCAATCCATCATTCGCAGCCCTCCTAATCTTGTACGCAATTGTACAAAATGCCTGGGATCTTCTACGACTTCTCCAATGATTGCTGCTTCTTTACCTAAGGGGTGGCTTCGCATGGTTGCGATTAACTTATCAGCCTCTTCTGCAGCACAGATAGCTAAGAGTTTGCCTTCATTAGCCACATATAACGCATCTAAACCGAGCAGTTCGCAAGCACTTGCCACTTCCGTACGGATAGGAATTTGGTCCTCATCGATAACAAAGCCAACTCCAGATTGTTCTGCCCATTCATTTAAGGTCGATGCCACGCCGCCTCGCGTAGGATCGCGAAGACAATGAAGTGAAGGTACCGCATCAAGCATGTGGCTAACCAACCCATTCAAAGCGGCTGTATCCGATTTGATTGTTGTTAAAAACTCCAAATTATTGCGCTGGGATAGAACAGCAATGCCATGATCACCTACATAACCGCTGAGAACAACCTTGTCACCAGGCCTGGCCTGATCGCCGGAAATACAAACGCCCTGGGGCACTATGCCTAATCCCGTGGTACTAATAAATACCCCGTCACCTTTACCACGTTCCACAACTTTGGTATCCCCGGCAATAATCGCTACATTAGCAGCAAGGGCAGCCTCTGCCATTGAGGTCACAATTTTTTTTAAGTCTGCAAGGGCAAAGCCTTCTTCTAAAATAAAACTGGCTGACAAATACAGTGGTTTCGCCCCAGCCATGGCAATATCGTTTATCGTTCCATGGACCGATAAGGAACCAATATTTCCCCCTGGGAAAAATAAAGGGGAAATAACATGTGCGTCGGTGCTCATTACCATCCGCCCAGATTCCACAGCAAAACAGGCTTGATCATTTTTTTGTGCGAGCCAGGGATTATCAAAGGCAGGCAAAAAAATCTCGTTAATTAATTGCACCATTGCTCGTCCACCACTGCCATGGCTCAAATCAATAATACCGTTTTTAATATTTAATTTGGGTCCTGCCACTTTTCTTTGGCTGATAGTTTCCATCTTTAACGCCCCCTTCCGTAGGCATAAACCGCAGCGCAGGCTCCTTCAGAGGAAACCATACAAGAACCCAAAGGATTTTGCGGTGTACACACCTTGGCAAATAATTTGCAATCACTCGGTTTTTTTATACCGCGTAAAATAGCCCCGCAATCACATTGTTTATGTTCAACACCAGGAAGATCGGGCAACACAAACCGCTTTTCAGCATCAAACCGCTCGCAAGTGGTTTTAATTTGCAAGGCACTTTCCGGGATATTACCCAGCCCGCGCCACTCAAAATTGGAACGCAATTCAAACACGTCTCTTGTGATAGCTTGTGACTTTAAATTTCCTTCTCGCGTCACTGCACGGGTGTATTGAATTTCAACATCACTTTGCCCTTTGTTAACTTGCTCAATCACCATTAAAATAGAATGCAACACATCAAGTGGTTCAAATCCTGAAATAACAATAGGCTTTTTATAGGTTTTGCTTATTGGCTCATAGGCCTGGCTCCCTGTCACAATGCTTACATGAGCGGGTCCTATAAATCCATCCAGATTATGAATACCCTCTTCATCGCCCGACGATTGTAAAAGGCAATTCATAGCGGCAGGCGTTAATACATGATTACAAAAGACTGAAAAATTAGACAAATTTAATCTTGCAGCCTCTTTAATCGCATGCGCCGTGGGCGGCGTTGTTGTTTCAAAACCAATAGCAAAAAAAACAACGTCTCGTTCTGGATTAAGTGTCGCCAAGCGCAATGCATCATCCACTGAATAAACCATCCTGACATCAGCTCCCTTTGCTTTTACCTGCAATAGGCTTTGCTGATTAGAACCTGGCACACGCAACATATCCCCATAACTACAAAAAATAACGTTAGATGAAGTAGCCAGGGCAATGGCCTTATCAATGCGGTTTATAGGTAAAACGCACACGGGGCATCCAGGGCCGTGAATCATTTCTACATTATGGGGTAAAAGACTTGGGAGACCATAACGGTGTATGGTATGAGTATGCCCACCACAAAACTCCATCAAGCGATACTGTCGCTCAGGCAATGCTTTATTACCAATTTCTTTGGCTATTATTTTCGCAAGCCTGGCATTACGAAAATCATTAATGTATTTCATTGGGCTTCCTGCATTTCAGCAAATAACATCAGTGTTTTTTTGGCTTCTTCTTCATCCAGCCTTGTCAGGGCATATCCCACATGAAGAATAACGTAATCCCCCTCACTCACTTGTTCTACCAGGGCGAGCGAAATTTCTTTTTCAATGCCGCCTATATTCACTAGTGCTCTCTGAGAGTCCAGCAATCGAACGACCTGAGCAGGAAGAGCTAAACACATATTAATTCCGCCTCCTTGTAATTTCCAGCCAGCCATGCCTGCCCCAATGAAATGCCACCATCATTGACAGGCACTTGTTGTGGTAAATAGACTTTCAGTCCACTACGTTCTAATTGTTTTATCAACCCGTCTGCAAGCACCTGGTTTAAAAAACAGCCACCGCTTAATAAGACCTGCCTGATCGCTGTCTTTTTTACCTGAATCATAATCCAATCCACCAAGCCCGCAATTAAAGTCCCATGAAAAACATTGGCACCACGCCTGGGATCCTTATCAAGTAAGTGCCTGAATGTTGGTAAAAAATTGAATTGATTGTTGGCGAGAGTCCACCCCCCCTCAAAAACTTCAGGATTAGTGACTAAGCTTTCAAGCTGCATAGGGGCTTGCCCTTCATATTGGGAAATCGTGTTGATGCCTAACAAAGCACTGGCGGCATCAAAAAGACGACCACAACTACTGGTAGTCGGCAAAGAATGGCTGTTTTTTAGCAAATGAACCAACTCGGAAACATGAGGCTTGTCGAAAAATCGGCGCAGTATCTCATCCTCTTTTTGCAAACAATGTAAAATGGCAGCAGCCATCCGCCAAGGCTGGTGAATCGCTCGCTCTCCACTGGGTTGCGGTAGGGGATAAAAATGCCCTAATCTTTGAATTTGCGTATTTTCCAGAAGAAATAACTCCCCGCCCCAAGCCTTACCATCCCATCCATAGCCGTACCCGTCTAACACGATGCCCAACGCAGGCTCCAAAATATGATACTCCGCGGCAACTGCTGCCAAATGAGCCTGATGATGCTGTACAGAAATCACTGGCAAATTATAGTGCCTGGCAAGGCTGGTTGTATAAAAATCAGGATGCAAATCACAGGCAATACGTTCCACTTTAACATCAAGAAATCGCATCCAATGAGAGAGTGACTCATGAAAAAAATCAATCGTTTCTTTATTCGTTAAACTTCCTATATGTTGAGAAATAAACGCTTCATTCCCCCGCGTTATACAAAACGTATTCTTAAGATGCCCCCCTAAAGCCAGGGTTGAAGGTATGGAAAAAGGCAATTGAACACTGACAGGAGAAAATCCTCGAGCACGCCGTATAAAACGAGGCTGGTTATTGATAAAACGTATGACTGAATCATCAACACGAGTAATCACCTGACGGTTATAAGCGATCACTAAATCAGCAATCGCTATTAACTCATTATGCGCCTTATCATCCTCGATCATTAAAGGATTTCCGGCCCTATTGGCACTTGTTGCAATCAATACCGAGGAATGAAGCTCATCCAGCCATTTCAAGCCCTCCGGATAACCTGCCAGAGCGTGGAATAACAAATAATGCAAGGGGGAAGAAGGCAACATTACACCCAGACCAGATAAACCTGGGGCAATAATTTCCGGAAGAATTTCCTGCTTCTTTTTTAATAATACGATAGGACGCGCCTGGCTGCTGAGAATCTCTTTCTCTTTATCGCTGACCGTTACAAATGTCTCAGCACTCATGCAATTTAGCACCATTAACGCCAGTGGTTTTGCTTCACGGTATTTTTTTTGGCGTAATCGTTGAACCGTCTCATTATTTCTTGCATCACAAACTAATTGATAGCCCCCCACTCCCTTGAGAGCAATAATTTTTCCTTCCAATAGCGCTTGGGCAATGACTTGAATGGAAACCGAAAGCTCTGGACCACAGTCTTTACAAGCCGTAGGTTGAGCATGATAGCGGCGATTCTCAGGCGAACTATAATCACCCTTGCAAGACGGGCATAAAGTAAATTCGCCCATGGATGTCTGGCACCGATCATAAGGTAATTCTTTAGTAATCGAAAAACGTGGACCACATTGGGTGCAATTCAGAAAGGGATAGTAATAATAGCGGCTATCCGGATTAAAAAGCTCTCCCAGACAATCAGGACAAGGACTCATATCAGGCGATATAATGCCGTGTGAAGCCCCGCTTTTTTGACTTTCAATGATAAGAAAATCGTTTTCATTAGCGATTAAAGCAAGATTGCTTGTTTCAATATCGTGAATCCTGGCTAACGGTGGTAACGACGTTAAAAGGTGGGAAAGAAAAGAAGAAACAAACCATCCCTGCACTTCAATCAGGACCCCTATTGTATTATTTTGCACCCATCCTGTTAGATTTAAGTGCTGAGCAACCCGGTATACATGAGGACGAAAACCGACCCCCTGAACCTGGCCTTTAATTAAAATCCGTAATCTTTCTATCTCAGCCATTCCCTTGGATCGCTTCTAGCCACTCATACCATTGACCTAAACCCTCTCCCGTTGTTGCAGAAACAGGCAACACATTAACCGTTGGATTAATTTTTTTTACATCTGCAATACACCGATTGATATCAAAATCAACATAAGGCAATAAATCCGTTTTCGTTAGTAACAATAAGTCTGCTTTACGGAACATTTCCGGGTATTTTAAAGGCTTATTATCTCCTTCTGTTACAGAAAGAATGACTACTTTATAGGCCTCACCCAAATCAAATAATGCAGGACAAACTAGATTGCCTACATTTTCAATAAAAAGAAGGGAGTGTTTTTTTAACGAGAGGTTTTCAACCGCATGACCAACCATATGAGCATCTAAATGACAGACTTTGCCTGTATTAATTTGAATCGCTTCTCCGCCGCTTGCCTGAATTTTTTCAGCATCATAATTTGTTTGTTGATCACCGACGATCACCGCAATATCCAGGCGATGCTTTAAGTCAGCAATCGCTTTGGCAAGTAAGGTTGTTTTCCCTGAGCCGGGACTTGACATCAAATTGATAGCAGTAATTTTATTGTTTAAAAAAGTACGACGATTGATTTCGACGAATTCCTGGTTTTTTGCCAGTATTTCTTGCTCAATTGAAACAAGCTCGCCTGCATCATGGTGGTGGGTATGTAAGAAATTGGCATCGTCATGATGCTCATGATGGTCTCTTTCTGAACCTGAACAACCGCAAAGTCCACACATTATTCGACCTCCATCGATTTAACACGCAGCTCCTCACCCTGAATTATTCTTAACGAATATTGCCCACAAATATTACAGCCATCATAATAATTTTTAAGCATAACAGTTTCCTGACAAAAGTCACAGATTGCTTGTCCCTTGATCTCAATTATCTCCAGACTCGCATTTTCTGCGATGCCCCCTCTTGCCACCACACTAAAACTAAACCGTAAAGACTCATGATCAACGCCGCTTAATTCTCCAACCTCCAGATAAATTTTCTTTACTGATTGGCAAGCGATTTGGGATGCACGCTCCTTAACGATTTCAAGAATAGAGCGAGAGAGTGTTAGTTCATGCATATTAAAATTAATCATTAGGTATAGACATAACAGCTTAGATCTTAAAAAATAACTTGTCTCTAAAAAGGATCAAAACCATTGATACAATAACCAATTCCACGCTGCTAATCATCGTCTTTGTATTTGGGTTAGGCTTGCGCCATGGCCTGGATTTGGACCATATAGCAACCATCGACTCCATTACCAGAACGCTTAGAGCAAATAATCAACTGTCAAAGCGTGTGGGTTTTTTATTTTCGTTGGGACACGGGTTAGTGGTCATTATTCTCAGTGTGATTATCAGCAACGGCATTATCCGAGCACAATTCCCAACATGGCTAGAGCCGTTAGGAAGCTATATATCCATCTTTTTCTTATTAGTCTTTGGATTAATAACGCTTCATAATTGTTTACTCCACAACACAAAATTACAGCCGCCAATCAGTATAGGCGGTTTTTTCGCCCTCACCCTGAAACGATATAATGCGTTCTGGATTACCTTAACTGGCGCTCTTTTTGCTTTTTCCTTTGATACCTTTAGCCAAGTCGCCTTATTTTCTATTTCCATGTCTTCTTCCAGTAATTGGTATTTTGCAGCCCTCCTTGGCCTGTTTTTTATGTTGGGGATGATGGCAACCGATGGGCTAAATGGCTTTATGGTATCTCTACTCATTCAACGAGCCGATAAATTTTCGTTTTTGATTTCACGGCTTTTGGGTTTTTTTATTGCCGGCTTCAGCCTCATCTTGGGTTTGTTAAGTCTCTATACGGAATTAAATAAGCTCAACTAAAATAGAAAGGCTGCCATTTTCATAAAATGGCTTAGGGTTGTTTGAATAGGAAGGATCCCATCATGCAGTCATGGCACGCATTAAGCGTAGCGGAAGTAAAAAGAATTTTAGCTGAACAACCCAGGAACTATGGCACAAACGAACTGAAGGATTTCGAAACGGTACCATGGTACTCTATGCTGGCAAGACAATTCGCTAATCTCTTAATTGGTGTCTTGCTTTTCGCAATGGCTCTCTCTTTTTTTCTTGGTGATCTTTGGGATGCCTTAGCTATTCTTGCTATTGTTATTTTTAATGGGCTTCTAGGCTTTTTTCAGGAATGGCAAGCAGAAACAACGATACAAAAACTCAAATCGTTACTATCCCCTTCGTGTTACATTCTCCGCAATGGCGAAAAAGAACTCATTGATGTCAAAAAACTCCTTCCAGGCGATTGTGTCCTTTTACAGGAAGGCAATATTGTTCCCGCAGACATTCGGGTTACTCATGCAGTTGATTTATTAGTCAATGAAGCTGGACTAACTGGCGAATCGGCACCTGTTGCCAAGGGAATAGAATCCTTGCCAGAAAAAACCATACTCACTGATAGACGCAATATAGCCTTTATGGGAACCCATATTGTCAGTGGGCATGGTGAGGGTCTGGTTGTTGAGATTGGCATGAATACCGAATTCGGGCGTATTGCGCAACTAACCGGAACAATTAAAGAAACGAAAACAAAACTCCAACGTCAACTGGAAACACTGGCAAAGCAATTTGGCCTTCTGGCACTTCTTATTTCTTCTCTGGTAATCATTGCCGGCGTACTTGGTGGCAAAAATATTATAACGATGCTGATGACAGGCATATCATTAGCCGTTTCAGCGATTCCCGAAGGTCTTCCCGCTGTTGTCACCATCGCCCTGGCATTAGGCGCAAAAAGAATGGCTCATAAAAGAGTATTGTTACGCCGCCTTCAAGCCGCAGAAACATTAGGTGCCGTCTCGGTTATCTGCACGGATAAAACAGGAACACTGACCCGCAATGAAATGACGGTTCAAAAAATTTGGACAGCCGATGGCGTCTTTTCAGTGACCGGAACCGGTTATGAACCGCATGGCAATTTCCAGAAAGAAGGGGTTGTTATTGAGCCTAAATCCTATCCCGAACTTATCGCCTTATTAACAACAGGCCAAAAATGCAACCATGCTTCCATTAAAAAAATGGACCAGCAATGGCAAGCTATCGGCTCTCCTGATGAAGCAGCCTTGATTGTTGCCGCCATCAAGGCTGGATTAGAAATTTCTCATAATCCTGTTATTAGAGAATTTGCTTTTGATTCAACTCGAAAACGCATGTCTACTGTTGAAGAAACGGAAGCCTATCACCTCGTTCATGTGAAAGGCGCTCCAGAGGCTATCTTGGATCGTTCTACCCATTTTTTGATTGGCAAGGAAGAAAAAGAGCTCACTAAAGACTATCGAGAGCACCTTGAAAATGCTTATATTGCTTTTGCGAAACAAGGCTTAAGAACACTGGCTATCGCTAGAAAAATAATACCCAAAGAACCCCAAATTACTCTACAGGATGCGGAAACCAATCTCACATTTTTAGGTGTCATTGGTTTGTTTGATCCGCCTCGCTCAGAAGTCCCCCTTGCCCTGCTCCAGGCAAAGCAAGCAGGGATTAGAGTCATTATGATTACAGGCGACTCTCCTATTACAGCCCAAGCCATAGCAACCCAGCTCGGCTTGGATATTGAAAAAATTGTAACCAGTGAGGAGATTAGCGAATTAACTGATATCGCTTTATGTCAATTATTAGAGCAAAAAATCTTATTCGCCCGAACGGTTCCACAAGATAAATTTCGCATTGTTAAATTGCTCCAATCCCTGGGCAATCTCACCGCCATGACAGGGGATGGCGTCAATGATGCCCCTTCCCTCAAGCAAGCGGATATTGGTATCGCCATGGGAATAAGAGGAACAGAGGTAGCCAGAAGTGCCGCTGATATGGTTTTGTCAGATGATAACTTTGCTTCAATTATCGCCGCCATCGAAGAGGGAAGAAGGCAGTATGCGAATATCCGCAAGTTTATTCTTTATTTAGCCGCCTCAAATACAGGTGAATTATTAGCTATCCTGATTAATATAGTGATTGGCGGCCCCTTGATTCTTATGCCCATTCAGATTCTGTGGATTAATCTTGTGACTGATAGTGCTACCGCAATCTCGCTTAGCTTGGAGCAGGCGGAAACGTCGATTATGAAACAGCCGCCTCGCCAGATTAATCAACCCATTTTTGATAAAAAAGCCCTGCTTTTATTAGGTTTTTTTGGCTCTTACCTCAGTTTAACAGCCTCTTTCCTCTATCATTTCTATTTGAATGAATCCTATGAAACAGCTAACACGATGGCTTTTACAGCCATTGTTGTCATGGCAAATATTCTTACCTTAAATTTTCGCAGCTTTCAAAAACCCATGTCGGAAATTGGCTGGTTTTCTAATAAATGGTTACTCACAGCGATTATATCGATGATAGCACTCCAGATTGCGGTGGTTTATTTGCCTGTATTACAACCTGTTTTTCATACAGTTCCCTTATCGCGACTGAATTGGGGAGTCATTTTTCTTTGCGCACTCCCTCTCTTTCTTATTCCAGAAGTTTATAAACGGACTCGGGAATTGTAATTATAATTACTTATATTTTAAAAATTTGGGATAGGAGTGAATTATTAAAACGCATCGTTCTACTACTCAATCCATTTTTAAATGGCAACCCTGCATTGCCTTTCTTTCCTTATTCGCAATCTGCCTGTATTTTTTTATGCGTGCCCTGGACTTCTCGTCGGCAGAAATACCTTTGTTATTCATTATTCTCCTTGGTGGTATCCCTGTATTCATTCAGATTCTATTTAAATTATTCCAAGGTAATTTAGGCGCTGATTCCCTCGCCGCAATTGCCTTGGTAACGAGTGTTATTTTACATGAATATTTGGCTGCAACGTTTATCATTCTTATGCTTGCCAGTGGCCAAACGTTAGAAACCTATGCCAGACGCAAAGCAGCATCGGCACTACTCGCATTAGTTGAACGCATGCCTTCCATTGCACATCGACAAACCAATAGTCACCTTGAGGACATCCCCCTGGCCTCCATCCACATTGACGATAAAATCGTTATATTTCCTCACGAAACCTGCCCTGTTGATGGCATAGTCACCAATGGACAAGGTACTATGGACGAATCCTATTTAACTGGAGAACCTTATTTAATATCCAAAACACCAGGTACTTATGTTTTATCGGGTGCCATTAATGGCGATTGCGCTCTCACCGTACAAACCACCCAATTGCCATCTGACTCACGCTATGCGGCAATTGTCAAAGTATTGGAAGAGGCAGAACAAAAACGCCCTGCAATTAGACGATTAGGCGATCAAATAGGTGCTATTTTCGCTCCCTTCGCCCTGTTATTTGCATTCATTGCCTGGTACCTAAGTGGCGATGCTTTACGGTTTCTTTCTGTGCTAGTTATTGCGACGCCCTGTCCCTTATTAATCGCACTCCCCATCGTGTTAGTCAGTGCTATTTCAAAAGCCGCTAAACAAGCGATCATCATCAAAGATCCCGTTATTTTAGAACAATTACCCCTCTGCAAAACGGCTATTTTTGATAAAACAGGTACCCTAACCTACGGCAAACCCTCGCTAACCGACATTATTATTGCTGGTAATTATAGAAAAGAGGACCTACTACAATATGCCGCTAGCCTGGAACAGTACTCCAAACACCCCCTCTCAAACGCTATTCTCAATGCAGCCAATGAGCAAGCCATCATTCTTCTTAACGCAACCGATGTCTCAGAGAAACCAGGGCAAGGGTTAACGGGAAAGATTAATGGGCATACCATCACTATTACGAGTAGAAAAAAACTTCTGGAGTCTGGTGCCTCCAGTGATAACCTTCCACCCGTTTTATCGGGCTTAGAATGTATAATACTGGTTGATGATCGTTATGCGGCTTCGCTTCATTTTCGTGACGCTCCCCGTCTCGATAGCAAACCCTTCATCAGTCATTTAGGCCCAGCCCATCAATTTAAAAAAATAATGCTCGTTTCCGGAGATCGCCAATCGGAAGTAGACTACCTGGCTAAATGGCTGAATCTGACTGAAATCTATGCATCCCAAAGCCCTGAGCAGAAACTTGCTATTGTGCGACAAGAAAGAAAGAATGCACCGACGGTTTTTATGGGGGACGGCATTAACGATGCTCCTGCTCTCACCGCCGCCACGGTTGGCGTGGCCTTTGGACAACATAGTGCTATTACTTCCGAAGCAGCGGGGGCTATTATCATGGAGAATACATTAAGCAAAGTCGACGAGCTGATTCATTTAAGTTTAAATACGCGACGGATTGCCGCACAAAGCGCTATTGGTGGCATGGTGCTGAGCATTATAGGAATGGTATTCGCAGCAGCAGGTTTTATTACTCCAGTCGTAGGGGCTGTGCTACAAGAACTAATTGATATTATTGCCATCCTCAATGCGTTAAGATTAGCGACAGGCAAACAAATTACAATTGATCTGCCAAACTATACGATAAATAAAGAGGTTTAATATACTTTATCGGCACGCAGCTATTGAGATTAATTTTTTAACCGATTTTAACGCAAGGAATTAATGATGCCTGAATATAATATTCGACTTTTATGGGAACGCGGAGCGGAAGATTTTAACTATCAAACCTATAGTCGCAAACATACCGTATTTTTTTATGGCGGACCAAAACTCGAAGTCAATTCGTCGCCCCATTTTATGCGTAATCCCCAATTTCATTGCCCGGAAGAGTTACTGACCGCTTCTCTGTCAAGTTGTTTTCTCCTTACTTTTTTATCTCTTTGTGCCAAAGAAGGCTATACTGTCGATAGCTATTCTGATCGAGCTACTTGCACTATTGATGAAATTAATCATACCGTTTCCCATATTGTTCTCTCTCCCATCGTGTCTTTCAAAAAAGAAAAGACACCGGACAAAAAAGCAATGGAGAAACTTTTTGAGACAACACACAGTCTTTGCTTTATTGCCAATTCACTTAAATCAAGCATTACGATAAAAGCCAAATTTGCAGATGAAGAATAGACCGCTTCGGAAACTTGCTCCGGAGGAGAAGTCGAATAGATAACATCAAGTAGCTCTATTCCTTAGGATCCAATCATGGAAAAGGACTTAAAAAGAATATTAGTACTCCAACCTTCTCAAGCGTTACAAGACTTGCAAAGCTCTTTACAAGGGTTAACGTCCGTTGAGGCTAAAAAACGTCTTAAAAAGTATGGAGCAAATAAAATTGCTACCCAACATCGCTCGCATATTTTAGAAGCCCTTTCCCATTCAACGAATCCCTTAGTCATTATATTAATCATTGCTGCATTGATCTCATTTTTCACGGGTAGTCCAATTAACGCCGCTATCATTCTTATCGTCGTGAGTATTAGTATTGGCCTCGACTTTTTTCAAACTCATCGTTCCCTGATAGCAGCAGAAAAATTACAACAGCACGTCGCAGTAAAAACTACGGTATTGCGAAATGGCAGTGAATGTCATTTACCTTATGATGAATTAGTTCCGGGTGACGTTATCTGTTTAGCCGCCGGTGATATCGTTCCCGCCGATTGTTTATTACTTGACTCCAAAGATTTACACGTACAACAAGCAGCTCTTACGGGAGAATCATTACCTGTAGAAAAGGAGTCAACAGCGATTTCGACTATGCCTCAAAATCCTGTTGAAGCAACCAATGGGATATTTGCAGGTTCTTCTATAGTCAGCGGCAATGCCATTGCATTGGTACTAACGACAGGAAAACAAACACTGTTCGGGCAAATTGCGCAAATATTATCTGCAACACCCCCTCAAACCGAATTCGAAAAAGGCATTTTGCGCTTCGGTTTTTTTATCATGAAAACCGTGATTTTCCTTATTCTTTTTGTCTTCTTAATCAATATTTACTTACATCGCCCGGCACTTGAAGCACTGTTATTTTCGATTGCTTTAGCGGTTGGGCTGACACCTGAATTTTTACCTATGATTACAACAGTCACTTTAACAGCAGGCGCCTTGAATATGGCAAAGCAACAAGTGATTGTTAAAAATCTGGCTGCCATCCAGAATTTTGGCAGTATTGATATTCTATGTTCTGATAAGACAGGCACATTAACACAGGGAGAAATGACGCTAGAGAAATATGTGGATATTTTTGGAAACAAATCAGAATACGTCTTATTGCTAGCCTACCTAAGCAGCTTGTTTAGTACAACAATAAAAAATCCTTTGGACAATGCGCTACTTAATAAATCAGGGATCAACCCTTTAGATGCGGCTATTTTACATCATGAACATCCCGCTCAAAAAGGTTATGAAAAAATTGATGAAATTCCCTTTGATTTTGAAAGAAGGCGTTCAAGTATTGTCGTTGATAAAAAGGGGATGCACCTGGTCATTACGAAAGGCGCGCCTGAAAGCATCCTTAAAATTTGCAGTAAATACAGGCTCGATGGGGAAGAGAAATCACTCAGTGAGAAAACAATAAAACAGTATTTGTATTTTTTTCAAACTTTAAGCCGGGAAGGATATCGGGTTATAGCAATTGGCTATAGACCTGCAAAGAGAGAAAGCTATGGGGTAAGGGATGAAAAGGACTTGATTTTAGCTGGTTTTTTAGCTTTCCTTGATCCTCCTTTGGAAGACGCCAGAGAGACTATTGCCGAACTCAGGCAAGCAGGTGTAAAGATAAAAATATTGACAGGCGATAATGAGCTGGTTACCCAGCATATTTGCAATGAGGTTGGCCTTTTAACTAAAAAAATGCTCACTGGCGAGCAAATAGAAGAAATGTCTGATCTTGCCTTAGCAAAAACCGCAGAAGAAATTGAAATTTTTGCACGGGTATCCCCCCATCAAAAACAACGCATTATTCAAGTGCTTCGTGCAAAAGGACATGTTGTAGGATACCTGGGAGATGGCATCAACGATGCTCCCTCACTTCATAGTGCAGATGTAGGTATTTCTGTTTCTGGCGCCGTTGATGTTGCTCGGGAAACAGCCAATATCATCTTATTAGAACATAATTTAAAAGTGCTGTTGAAGGGCATTATGGAGGGAAGAAAATCCTTTGGGAATATTATGAAATATTTGATGATGGGAACAAGTTCTAATTTTGGCAACATGCTAAGTATGGCATTCGCCTCCCCATTCCTGCCTTATTTACCAATGAAACCCACGCAAATCCTGCTTAATAACCTCCTTTATGATATTTCACAAATCTCTATTCCTACTGATAACGTTGACCCTAGCTTTATCAACAAACCCAAACACTGGGATATCGACATTATACGCCGATTTATGCTTTATATTGGACCTGTTAGCTCTCTTTTTGATTTTATTACTTTTTGGATAATGCTAAGTTATTTTAATGCCTCAGAATCGTTATTCCAGACAGGTTGGTTTGTAGAATCGTTAGCGACTCAAACACTCGTAATTTTTGTCATTCGTACGATTAAATCACCGTTTAAAAGTAAACCAAGTCTTGCCTTAACACTTACAGTGTTAATGGTCGTAACCGTTAGCATCCTCTTACCATTTAGCCCTTTGGCATCTGCATTAGGATTTGTTCCACTTCCGATCTCTTTCTTTCTCTTTCTAACACTGGCCACAATCGGTTATCTGTATTTGGTCGAAGTGATTAAGAATAAATTAATGGGGCGATGGCAGCAAACCGGTCGTTCCTGACATTTAACCTTTCTAAATGCTGCCCTCAATCTCTCTTGAGAGAGGCCCTAATGCTGTATTAATCAATCAAAACAATACTTTTCTAGCCAATAAAAGGGCAGGATCTTCCTTGGCAGGTTTTATTGAAAAACCTAAGCTGTTTGCTAAAGCGAGCATAGGCTGATTGGCTGACATAATGATACCTTCCATGTTCTTTAAATTTTTGGCTCTAGCAACGGACATTAAACTTGTCATCAAGTGACTTCCGATGCCTTTATTTTGCCATTTATCTGCTGTCACCAAAGCAAATTCACAGGAGTTAAGATCAGGATAGACATAATAATAAGCAATTCCGATAATAGACTCTCGCCCTTTATTTTGAATAACCGCCACCATGGCCATTTCCCGATCATAATCAATTTGTGCTGTTCTCTTAAGCATTTCAGGCGTTAACTCTCGCAACGCCCCCATGAAACGAAAATATTTCGCTTCTGAAGAAAGATGGCGAATAAAATTTTGTTCTAATTTGGCATCCTCAGGCCTGATAGGTCTAATTAAAACCGATGTCCCATCAGCTAATTGCCAATGTGAAATTAAATGAGACGGATAGGGATGAATAGCAAGATGGCTATAGGGGATGAAGGATGTTTCAAAATTAATAACAATACGGGCATCTACCGCGACAACTTCCTTATCATTAGCAATTAACGGATTAATGTCCATTTCTTCAATTTGCGGTAACTCACAAACCATTTCAGAAACACGTAATAACAACTCTTCAATAGCAGTAATATTCACAGCAGGTTTATTGCGAAATTCTCCCAGCAATTTTGCAATCCGTGTACGAGCAATCAAATTTTTAATTAAATAGGTATTTAATGGAGGCAAAGCAATCGCTCGGTCTTGCATAATTTCGATTAAACTACCCCCGGCTCCAAAATTAATCGTTGGTCCAAATACAGGATCTTTTATGATACCGACCATTAATTCACGATCATTAGAGGTTTTATACATCGGTTCTACAGTTACCCCAATTATTCTGGCAGCAGGCATCTTTTTTTGAGCGCGTTCAATTAACTGACAAAAAAAAGTTCTTACCGCTTCTGCATTGGTGATATTAAGTTGAACCCCAGACACATCCTGCTTATGGGTGATATCCGGTGAATGAATTTTCATAACAACAGGAAATCCCAGTGATTCTGCAGCCACTAAGGCCTCGGTGGCTGTATGGGCAAGTATTGTTTGCGTGATAGGTATTCCAAAAGCGCGCAAGATTGCTTTGGATTCAGTCGCAGTGAGTATTTTACGATGTTCGGCAACCGCACTTTCTATAATAAGTTGGGCACCACTGACATCAGGTTGACTCTGGTAAGAAAGAGGCTCAGGCACCTGTAATAATAATTGTTGGTTATGATAATAATTCGCCAGGTAGGAAAATGCATCTACAGCCATTTCAGGGGTATTGAAAGAAGGAATTTTATGGGTTGCAAAAAGATTATTTGCTTCTTCAACCTGGGTCTTACCCATCCAGCAGGTTAAAATAGGTTTCTCGCTTTGGCGAATGATGTCACTGACTTGTTCTGCTACTCTAAGCGGCTCTGACATAGCTACGGGAATAAGAATTATTAATAACCCATCACAATTTTCATCTTTTAGACAAGCCTTAATAACCTGCTGATAGCGCTCCGGGGTAGCATCCCCTAAAATATCAATCGGATTTCGGTGAGACCAATGGCTAGGAAGGATGGAATCAAGATAGGAAATCGTCTCATCCGTTAATTCGGATAAAGGAATATTAAGATCGGCGGCTCGATCAGCTGCCATTACCCCAGCACCGCCACCGTTAGTAATAATGGTTAATTGATTACCCTTGGCACGGCAAGAATTTGAAAAAACCTCGGCTGCTGAAAATAGTTCTTTTATGCTGTTTACTCGCACGACCCCTGCTCGGCGTAAAGCGGCATCAAAGACATCATCTGCACCAATCATTGCGCCTGTATGAGAAATTGCAGCACGTGCTCCCTGAGAGTGTCGACCCGCTTTGATAGCAATGATTGGCTTTAGCCGCGAAGCGGCACGAAGTCCGCTCATAAATTTACGAGCATTCTTAATTCCCTCAATATAGAGCAAAATACAATCTGTCTTCGGATCAAGGGCTAAATAATCTAATAACTCACCAAAACCAATATCTGCACAATTTCCCAGTGAAACAACGGTAGAAAATCCAACCTGCTCTTCAAAAGCCCAGTCTAAAATTGCTGCACACAGAGCCCCAGATTGAGAAATGAACGCTAAGTTTCCAGATAAAACAGGACTATTTTCAAAAGTTGCATTTAAACCAATTGAAGGGCGCCTGGCTCCCAAACAGTTAGGGCCAACAAAACGAATTTTAAATTGTTTTGCTAAATCAATTACAGTTTGTTCTAGGTCTTTGCCCGCTCCATTTGCTTCACCAAACCCCGCCGAGAGAATAATCGCATGGCGTACATTTTTTTCGCCACACTCAATCATTATTTGAGGCACTACAGCAGCAGGGGTTACAATGACCGCAAGATCAATCGGATGATTAATTTCTTTTATGGAAGGAAAACAGGGATTACCTCGAACTGTCTTATATTTGGGATTTACGGGAAAAATTGGCCCTGAAAAATCAGCCTGTAAATTATCAAAGACTTTAGCGCCAACTGATGATGGCTTATCACTTGCTCCTATCACTGCAATGGAGCCTGGGTTAAACATCCTATATAAAAAATGCTCTTCCATAAGATTCCTTATACCCAAAACCTGAAGTCAACGCCCTATGCAAACATCATAGCGCAATTCACAACCTCAGTAATTAGCGCAGTAATATTTAGTTAGGGCTTCAATGAAGCCCCCCAATTTAATCAATTTTTAAGCACAAAAACTCTCGATTCCTATTGAGTAAACACCACTTTGTCCAGGTAATTAGGGATATCACAATGCCAGCCTAATTCGTCTGTAATATGCTGTTTTAACGCGACAGACGCCTGTGGTTCTCCATGTGTTAAAAATACTTTCTTTGGTGGGCTTTTAAAATGCCTTAACCACGTTAAAATTTCCTTATAGTCAGCATGGGCTGACGCATTATTCAGGACCGCTATTTGTGCATTGATTGGGATCATCTGCCCATGGACTTTGATTGTTTGTGCATGATGCAGTAGTTTCTCCCCCCGAGTTCCTGCGGCTTGAAAACCAGTCATTAAGATTGTATTTCGATGATCAGGTGCAATGGCTTTTAAATGATGGAGTACACGCCCGCCGGTCATCATACCACTGGCTGAAATAATAATTTTAGGCATGGGGTGATGGTTCAAAGCGATCGACTCGTCTACTGTTCTCACATAAGTTGCAATACGACAAACATTAAGACATTCCTCGCGTGTGAACTGATGCTCATCCCTATTATTAAGCAAGATCTCGGTTGCATCAATTGCCATTGGACTGTCAAGAAAAATCGGCAAATCAGGAATCTGTTTTTTCTTTTTAAGCTGGTATAAATAATACAATATATTTTGGGCACGCCCTACCGCAAAAGCGGGAATAAGAATTGAGCCTCCCCGTTTTATGGTTTTGTTTACAATAGCTGCGATGTCATCTTCTGGATTAGTTTTATCATGCAAACGATCACCATAAGTCGACTCAAGAATTAAATAATTAGCATCCCGGATTATTTCTGCAGGTTTCATAATAGGGTCATGTAGACGCCCCATATCACCGCTGAATAACACCTTGATACCTTGATTTTCCACCTGAATGAACGAAGAGCCAAGAATATGGCCAGCACGATGCCAACTAAAACCACAATCGTTTAACAAAGGATACAATTTATTGTAATCGACTACTTCAAATTGTTTTAACGACTCGAGTGCATCTTCTTGTGTGTATAAGGGTAATGCAGGATGGTGTTTACTATAACCATATTTATTCGCGCGTTTGGCATCCTCTTCTTGTAAATACCCGCTATCAGGCAACAAAATAGCGCATAACTCCTTGGTCGCTTTTGTTGCATAGATAGGCCCTGTGAATCCGTTTTTTACCAGTAGGGGTAAGTAACCACTGTGATCGATATGGGCATGCGTAATCACTACAGCATCTAAAGAAGAAGGTTGAAAAGGTAAGGGGTTCCAATTTCTTAACCGAAGATCTTTTAATCCTTGAAACAAACCACAATCAACAAGTATTTTTTTGTTCTCTACCTCAAGTAAATACTTTGAACCAGTCACGGTCCCTGTGGCACCTAGGAAAGTAAGCTGCATTTGCCAACCCTTTGTTTTTGAATTATTAAATTATAGTGTATACATAGAGTGTTTTTATTGAATTTTCAGATAGGTTTATAGTTAATACCACTATTTAGTGGCAATGACTCAAAGAAAATTGATGTGGCGATGACCTTAACATTAATATTTAGCTATTAACAGCTATTTTTAAGCAATGGGATTGTGTAATTTATAACCCTTCAAAGAATCGTCCATCAATCTAACTAAGGAAACCCATTGTTGGCTAATCACTCGACCAGGCTCAAATTAGTGAGGTTAGGAATTGACTCCCTGCAAGAATTTATTGTTTTCCTGCATGTGGATTGCTTTATTTGTAAATCAGAAGGATTTGATGCCTTAACTCAAGTTGTGGTTTCCTTTAACAATACCTCCCTGGTAGCAATGGTGCATATTGTCCAATCCGATATATTAAAAAGCTGTGAGGCCAGTTTGTCAGAAAGTGCCTGGCAACGGTTAGGCGTCAAGGAAGGCGATGATATCGACTTATCACATCTCACGCCTGTTACCTCATTAAGTTTTGTCCGTTCTAAAATATATGGCAATGAACTGTCTGCCTTTGAACTTGAGGCCATCGTTAATGATGTTGTTTCCGGGAAATATTCGAATATTCATTTAGCCAGCTTCATCACATCCTGCGCTCGCAATAATTTAAGTATTAAAGAGATCATTGATTTAACGCAGGCAATGGTGAAGACAGGGGAGCAATTGCAGTGGGATTCTCCTATCATTGTTGATAAACATAGTGTTGGCGGAATTCCTGGTAACAGGACAACGCCTATCGTGGTGGCAATTGTAGCCTCAGCAGGACTTATCATACCCAAGTCCTCTTCACGTGCGATCACTTCTCCGGCTGGTACCGCCGATACGGTTGAAACCATGACCTCTGTGAATTTAACAGCAAAGAAAATAAAAGAAGTAGTGGCTCTGGAAGGCGGGTGTATGGTATGGGGCGGTTCCCTGGGTTTAAGTCCTGCGGACGATATTATTATCAAAGTTGAACGCATGCTAGATCTTGATCCAGAAGGACAGATGATTGCCTCGGTGCTTTCAAAAAAAGCAGCTATCGGAGCCACACACGTTCTTATTGATATACCTGTTGGCCCCACAGCCAAAATCCGTTCGGAAGCCTCATTTTTACAACTTAAAGACTATTTTTCCATTGTAGGTAAAGCAATGGGGCTTCATATTTTTGCAGTAAAGACAGATGGAAACCAGCCTCTGGGCCTAGGAATTGGTCCTGCACTGGAGGCCAAAGATATTCTGGCTATTTTAGAAAATAAAGCAGAAGCGCCAACTGATTTGAAAAACAAAGCAATTTCCCTGGCTGCAACTATCTTGGCATTCGGAAAAGGAATACCTTATAGTCAAGGGGAAGAATTAGCAAAACAGCTATTAGAAAACGGATCTGCGTTAAAAAAATTTTTAGCGATTTGTAACGCCCAGGGAGGATTTAAAGAACCCCCAACAGCCTCCCTCACACAGGATATTGTTGCCGTACATGCCGGAGTGGTATCAGAAATTGATAATAGAAACCTCGCCAAAGTAGCAAAATTAGCCGGAGCGCCTTTTGATCCAGCGGCCGGAATTGAGTTTTTTGCAAAAATAGGAACCTGTGTAGAACCAGGTCAACTATTGTATCGGATCCATGCCGAATCAAGAGGAGCCTTGAACTATTCACTTTCTTACGCTCAATCAATTCCCGCTATTGTTAAAATAAAATAAGAACGATTGACAATCCGATGGCAAACCGTATTATTTTTATTAAATATAAAAGTAAAAAAAACATATCATTCTAGCTATTAGGAAAAAACTGCCCTTAACAGGAAAAAATAATTATCCAGGAGTAATTATGGCAAGCTCAGAATCAATTCACGATAAAATTTCAATCGATATAATGGATGCCATCTATAAACGACACGCTGTCCGTAATTATCTCCCCAAAAAAGTTGACTCCAGCATTATTCACAAATTGCTGGATGCGGCTGTACATGCCCCTACCGCGCTTCATGAAGAACCAAGAGCATTTGCAGTGATTCAGAATAAGGAGCTATTGGATCGTTTGTCAGAGAGCGCAAAAGCTTTATTGGCTACCGAAGCGAAGAATAGCAAGTCACAACAAACAAAACATATTCTTGACGTGGCAACACAAAAAGAGTTCAGCCTATTTTATAATGCAAGTACTTTAATCGTTATATACGGGACTTTTGAAGGACCTTTTATTGCAGCAGACTGCTGGTTAGCTGCCGAAAATTTAATGCTTTCAGCGCTCGCATTTGGCCTTGCTTCATGCGTCATTGGCTTTGCCGTTTCGGCCTTAAATTTGCCTGAATGGAAAGCCGAATTAGGAATTCCAGAAGGGATGACAGCTATAGCTCCGATGATTATAGGTTGGCCAGCAGAAAATACGTTGCCCTCCACTCATAAACCAACAACAATTCTCACGTGGAAATAACTATTCTTTAAATCGCAAGAACTATCAATTTATTCCCGTTCGGGAATATTGGCGAGAAGGCGGTCCAGAGATTAGCGATTGCTTTAAGCTAAGGGAAGTATCAAGCCTCCCTATCATGGACATCAAAGAATTATTGCAGGGCATTCTATTTAATTGGATTATCGGCAATTCAGAAAACATTAAAAGGACAAGTTGGTCTTCATTAATTTTTTTGAACTGACTACAGGTCAGGCTCGCTGGCATGGAGGGCCTGACCTGACTCCTTAGCACTACATACTGTGTTGAGTTTCTCGCCTGTTTTGGTCTGGCTCTCCAAGTTCTTTTAGGTTAAACCAATGGTTCAGAACATCTGCAGCGTTTGCAGCGCCAGGAATTGTAGAGGGAAGCGCAGTGA
This sequence comes from Legionella sp. ST3F1, assembly GCF_048553315.1. Classification (NCBI taxonomy): domain Bacteria; kingdom Pseudomonadati; phylum Pseudomonadota; class Gammaproteobacteria; order Legionellales; family Legionellaceae; genus Legionella; species Legionella sp. ST3F1. The sequence goes on from NZ_JBLZIO010000019.1 coordinate 48,045, forward strand.
TTGTCTTAAATAAAGCATCGAATCCTCTATAGGTATTTAATGCTACAACAACGGTTTTGACAGTCTCAGGAACTTGTTTACACATTAACGTTACGGCAGTCAGTGCGTGGATAGAAATATCTATAGCATATTCAGAAAGATCCGCTTCGGGGTCATTCCACAATGAATATAAAACCGCTAAACCTGTAAGACCATTATAAATAATACAGAAGTTCTTCAACGTGATAGATGACTTTAAATCCTTAAAAAATCCCAACATTATTTCCTCCTTAATAAACCAATCTCTCCAATAAATTATCATTGTTTTTAATAAATTACAGCAACGATCACCAGGTCAAAGCCGCTTTATGGTTGTTGCAGACAATCCTCAATACCACAGCCGCTAAAAATTACCAGTAGCAGATTGGCCGTGAACCGGATCTGAAAATTATTGCTGAAGGCGTTGAAAGCAAACGAGTAGCTTCGATGTTTACTAAACCCATAAATGCGATATTGGACAAAGTTAAACAAATTTCTATGAGAGAGCAAACGGCTTGGGTCGAGGCCAAGAAATGTAGTTGACACAAAAACAAGAGATCGCAATTACCAACTGGATTGCCATTCAGGCAATCCAGTCGATCAACTCATTTTTTCTTGTTTCAATACCAACAATCCAACTTACAAGGAGTCAGGGACGTAGGAAGGAGAAAACTGAGAACTTGGTTCGTAAGGCGCTGTAGGATACAGCGGTGTAGGATACAAAGGTGGCTGATAAAATGCTCCATAGGTAGGTGGCATATACAGTGGCTGTTGAGCAAACACGACAGCAAGCGTCGATTCCTGAGCGGATTTCGATTTCTGAGCGAGTTCTGGAACGACAATTCCAGCAAAAGTGTTGATCTCCCTTATTTGACTACCAATGGAAAACCTGGCATTTTGGTTCATTTCGGTCATTCCTACTGCGGTAGTGATCCCACCTACAACCATTAAACCTAGACCCAGAATAAGGCCAGCAAAGCATCCAGCCCCAGCCGCCATACATAACCCCGTTACTGCAATGAGAGCACCAAATAGGGTCATAAAAGCGCCGCCCATAGTATTAAAAGCGCCTCTAATTGCATTTGATATTGGATATTGCTGAAGCGTTTCTGTTAAATAAGTTACTTTGGCAGCAAACAGACCCAGCGTCTGCTCGTTAGGCGTTTTTAAAGCCGCTGTCGCTTTCACGACCAGGTCATCCCAGAAATCATGTTCAAACAACTGACCATAATTCTCGCTAACAATAGCCTTTAATTCCTCAACACTCTGGATGAAATTTCGGCCATGAACAGCAATTTGGGCTTTTTTGCGTCTTTCTGCAATACTAAGCTGCTGGGACTGCCAAGTCGCGGCTTTTTTTTGTGCTTGAAGCTCGGATTGGAATGCAGTACGGGTATGGGTCCCTACCATATGATTTCTCCTCAATATAAGGGAACTAAAAATAAATGAAAAGAATTCTAGCATAACCCCCTTTCTATCGGTAGCATTTAATGCTCCGTTTTGAATACACTTGGTTACCATGAAAGAAATTATTCTGGCCACTGACAATAAAGGTAAAATTGCCGAATTAGAGGCTATTCTTGCTCCCTGGCATTGCATTTCTCAATCCACTTTAGGAATAAAAAGCCCCGAAGAAACAGGATTAAGCTTTGTCGAAAATGCCATTTTAAAAGCCAGGCATGCCAGTCGTTTGAGCAATAAACCCGCTCTGGCAGATGATTCCGGTTTGGTGGTGCCCATCCTAAACGGCGAGCCGGGAATTTATTCAGCACGTTATGCTGGTATTCATGCAAGTGATGCGGACAATATTGCTTTACTATTAACCAAACTTGGAGCAACAACAGAGCGAGATGCTTATTTTTATTGCGCGATTGCCTTGGTGCAACACGCTAATGACCCCACTCCCATTATTGCCACTGGAAAATTACTTGGCAGGATTGCCAATGCACCTGCGGGCGAACAGGGCTTCGGCTATGATCCTGTTTTTTACCTACCTAGCCATCAATGCACAGTAGCACAATTGCCTGCTACTATTAAAAATACGATTAGCCACCGTGCTCAAGCGCTGAAACAACTCCACTCTCAACTTTGATGTGACAAGACTATGGACGAGAATAACAACACCTTATTTCTGGAAGCTTACCAATTACAACGAGAAGGTAAACTTCCGCAGGCTATTTCTCTTTATGAAAAACTGCTGCAACTCACCCCTAACCATGGACAGGCCTTACATTTTCTTGGTCTTGCCTATGCACAGCTGGGCGATATGGATACCGCTATTGATTTTTTACAACAAGCATTGAGGCTGCAACCTAACGATGCCAGTTTATACAATAATCTGGCCAATGCTTATAAAAATTCGCATCAACTGGATAATGCCATTCTTTATTACCAGAAGGCAATCCAACTGGCTCCTGACTACGCTCAAGCACAACATAATTTGGCTACCGTCTATGCCTTGAAAAATGACTACACGAAAGCACTTCATCATTATCGTCTGGCAGTTCATGCTGAGCCTGATTTTACTGCCGCCCATTTTAATTTGGGCTTACTATTACTTCAAAACAATGAACTAGCGGCTGCAAAAACGCAATTCAAGAATGTTTTAGCACTGCAACCCGACCATCTGGAAGCACAATTTTATCTGGGTGTACTCTATCTGGAAGCCAATTTACTGGAAGAAGCAGAACAGGCTTTTGAGAACGTGCTCGAAGAAGACAAACACCATGTCCAAGCATTAACTAACCTGGGTGTGATTGCACTCAAACGTGAGCAGGGTCAATTAGCAGTCAGTTATTTCACCAACGCATTGGCTATTGATAATAATCATCTGGATGCCCGCAATAATTTAGCAGCGACTTTCATGCACCATGATCGTTTTGAAAATGCGCTCATGCATTACGATGTGTTGCTTAAAGAAGACTCTAACAATATTGAGTACTTGTACAATTCCGGCGTTGCACAAATGGCTTTGGGACATCTAAGTGAAGCAACCTCTCACTTTGAAAAAATTTTAGAATTAAAGCCCGACCATTTTGCCGCACTTAATAATTTAGCCGCTATCTATATCCGACTTGAGGATAAAGACCATGCCCGTACTTTGCTGGAAAGAGCAGTTGCTGCCAATCCAGACGATAAAGCCAGCCAGCACATGCTTCATGCTCTTGCTACTGATGAATTAAACCCTCCGACCTGCCCAGAATATGCTTCTAACTTATTTAATAATTACGCCTTGTATTATGATCAGCATTTACAGGGCCAATTAAACTACTCGCTCCCCCAACAAATCGCTCAACTACTCCATCATTTAAATCTTTATAAATTAAATGAGGTGATTGATTTAGGCTGTGGGACTGGTTTAACAGGGATCGTATTGCGCGAAATTAGCGAGCATTTAACGGGTGTTGATATTGCGGCAAAAATGCTAGCCCAGGCACGAGAAAAAGGAATTTACGATAAGCTGATAGAAGCGGAATTAGAAACTTTTTTGAAAAAGAATAACCATCACTATGACTTAGCCGTTGCAGCCGATGTACTGCCCTATTTTGGAAAGCTTGATGAATTGTTTACTGTCATTGCCAACCGACTCAAGCCCGAAGGCCATTTTATCTTTACCGTCGAAATCTCCGAAGAGAAGCCCTGGCAGTTACAAACAAGTGCCCGTTTCAGCCACCATGTTGATTATATTAGCCAATTATGTAGTCAGCTCGACTTACAGATCATTCAGCAGGAAAAAGTCATCGCCCGACGGCAGCATCAGGAAGCGTTAGCTGTGATGCTCTTTGCGGTGCGTAAGTCGATTAAACTCTGTTAATATTAATCTATACCCTTCTAATGGAGGGGATTGCTCTCCCTATTAAACAGTATTCCTTTCTCCCTGTTTAGTAAGATTAACATTTACGAGACAACTAAATTCGCCCGACAACAGCATCAAAAGACTTTGCCTCTGATGCTGTTTATCGTGTAGGAAAACTACATAACAATACAGTCAAGCTTGTCTTCTGACTCCTCTGTGGGTAAACCTTCTTGAGGTTCAGGCCTTCTATACAAGGGGTGGCGATCAGCAAGCACTGTAGCGATAAGTAAGTGACTAAAGATTCTTTCTGCTGCTTCCATTTGCTCCCTTGCTTCTCTTTCGTCTTCTACAGCCTTATTATAAGCGGATTGTTCTTCTGGACTTAGCGTTGTTGCCTCTTCATAGAGCTCTTCTGTGCTGCTATTTTTATATCCACTATAATAAATAGCAAATTTTTTGACGATTTCCTCAACTTCCTTTTTATCCACAAAAAATTGATATTTTTCACTCACATGGCTCCCTGCTTGCTGCTGGGCAAACATGTTATTGATGTATGCAGAAAAACGCTCTGGTGTAATTTCAGAGGCAAACTCGCTGTGAGAATGCATAACTTCTGTCTCTTTTGCGTGGGTGTGATCTTTCTTAATGTGGGGAGCGTCTGGACCTCTTACCGGTTCAGCAATATAACCAGGCATTGTTGTGATGAAATGTGCTTGTAAATGGATCCAATTATCTCTCACTGTGTCAGCAATGACTTGGGGACCTGCGAAATATACATTTATCGTGTTTTTCACCGCCTGAATTTTAATTGATATGCCACTCGAAGGTTTGGCTAACTCTATATTAAAAGGCATTCCTTACTCCATTATTATTGTTGTTGATTTTTGATGACAATAACGGAGAAAAATTAAGGCAACCTTAAGAAAATCGGAGTGACAGCGAATTCTTTAAAGCACTGTAGATAAATATTCTACAGTGCCAGACAAGATAATTAGAATGATACAACCAGATTTTTATTCACTAGTTGCAACTGAGTCTTGAATAAACTCTGAATTTGCTCAAGACTGGCTTTATCTTTCGCTTCAAAACGCGCTACCAGGCAAGGGGTTGTATTGGAAGCCCGTAATAACCCCCAACCATGAGCAAATTCAACCCGTAAACCATCTATAGTAATTATCTCCGCGTCGGGAAATTTAGCCTGTTCACTGAAACGTTGCATGAAAGTAAATTTCTCTTCTTCAGCGATGGGAATCTTGATTTCAGGGGTGTTAACGCTATTAGGAACAGCATCAAACTGCTCGCTCACTGTTTGCGAACTGGCACTGATGATTTCTAATAAACGGCAAGCGCTATAAAGTGCATCATCAAAACCATACCAGCGATCTTTAAAGAAAATATGTCCACTCATTTCACCAGCCAAAGCGGCTTGCTCTTCTTTCATCACGGCCTTCACGATGGAGTGTCCGGTAGGGCACATCCTGGCAATACCACCTGCTGCGCGAATAACTTCAGCCAGATGACTTGAACATTTCACATCATAAACAATGGTTGCCTCTTTATTGCGGCTTAAAACATCACGCGCATAGAGCATTAACAAACGGTCTGGCCAAATGACTTCACCTAAATTGCTAATGACTCCCAAACGATCCGCATCACCATCGAAAGCTAAACCGATATCTGCCTGATGCTGTGCTACCATTGCTTTTAGATCAACCAGATTTGCTTCTATCGTTGGATCGGGATGATGATTAGGAAAACGTCCATCCACTTCACAATGCAAGGGAATGACCTCACAGCCTAGTGCGGTAATGACCTGGGGAATAATGGGGCCGGCAATGCCATTCCCGCAATCGACCACTACTTTTAAACGGCGTTGCAGTTTAATATCGCTAAGAATACGATTTGTATAATCGTTCATGATATCGAAGGACTGGGCTTTACCAACACCATCCTGACGCGTACCTGCTGTCACCAACTCATAAAGCTGATCAATATCAGACTGTACGAGCGTTTTACCAGCCAACACCATTTTTATCCCATTGTAATCTGAGGGATTATGGCTGCCTGTTACCATCAGGCCGCAATCTATACCCTCCTGAGTACAGGTTGCATAATACATCACCGGGGTAGCTACGGCACCTAAATCGACTACCGTAATACCACTCGCCAGAAGGCCTTCCTTTAACGCATTTACTAAATTGGCACTCGTTAAACGACCATCGCGGGCAACAAAAATTTTACTACGCTGCAAAGCATGCAAACGGCAGCTAATTGCACGTCCTATACTGTAAAAAGCATTCTCATCCAGTTGCTTGCCAATAACACCACGAATATCGTAGGCTCTGAAAACAGAACGTTCAACCTGCCTTTGACTATAAGTCATTAATGTCTCCCGGAACTACCAAAGCCGCCTTGGCCACGACTACTTTCTGTAAACGAATCAACCACAGTAAAAGCTGCTCGTACCACGGGTAAAAAAACCAGCTGGGCAATACGCTCTCCTGGATTCACCGTAAAATGTTCCTGATTACGATTCCAACAGGAAATTTTTAGCTCCCCTTGATAATCAGAATCAATCAAACCAACCAAATTACCCAACACAATACCGTGTTTATGCCCCAGGCCTGAACGCGGTAAAATAACAGCCGCTAAATTGGGATCAGCAATATAAATAGCAAGCCCTGTGGGCAGCAAAACCGTTTCTTGTGGCCCAATCTGCAAGGGCTCATCAATACAAACACGCAAATCTAACCCTGCCGAACCCGACGTTGCATAGCTAGGCAGCGGGATGCTGTTACCTACCCGTGGATCGAGAATTTTTACTTGAATGGCTTGTTCCATGGTATTCCCCTAATTTTTAATGCCAGCATTTTGAAGATTTGCTGCCAGAATTGCAATAATTTGCCCTGCAAGTCTGGTTTTATGGGTCAACGGCAATTCGGTTTGTCCTTTTGCAGTCAACACAGTGACCTGATTGGAATCGCTATCAAACCCTAAGCCGCCACCGACTTGATTCGCAATGATCATATCAAGTTTTTTAGCACGCAATTTGTCTTTCGCGTGCTTGATAACCTCTGTCGTTTCAGCGGCAAAGCCTACCACATAGGATGCCTTACCACTTACTGCAACTGCCGCAAGAATATCCGGATTAGCCTTGAGATGAAGGGTTAGTTCTTGTTTATCCTGCTTTTTAATTTTCTCTTGCGCCGGTGCCTGCAGACCATAATCTGCTACAGCAGCCGTAGCAATAAAAATCATGCCGGTCTGCAAGTGGTGCATCACGGACTCATACATCGCTTGTGCGGAATCAACGCAATCACATAACACACCAGGAGGTGGCACTAAAGAAGTGGGTCCAGAGATTAAAGTAACCTGAGCACCCGCTAAACAGGCGGCTTGTGCAAGGGCATAACCCATTTTCCCAGAACTATGGTTACTGACATAACGCACGGGATCAATAGCTTCACGCGTGGGGCCCGCTGTAATCAACACGTTTTTACCTTGTAATAGTTGACTCACCTGCTCTAAGCGTAATGCATTGATAATATTATCTATTTCACTCAAACGTCCAAATCCTTGTTCGCCACAGGCCTGTGAACCTTCCTCAGGACCTACCAAAATAACACCGCGTTGAGCCAATAGTTCGCAATTAGCTTGTGTAGCAGGGTGTAACCACATACTTTTATTCATGGCTGGACAAACAATAACCGGTGTTTCTGCTACCAAATACAGCGTCGTTAATAGATCATCAGCAAGTCCGTTCGCCATCTTCGCCAGACAATTGGCAGAAGCGGGAGCGATTAACAGGTAATCAGCCCAGCGCGCTAACTCAATATGCCCCATGGCACGTTCCGCTTGCTGATCAAACAAGTCAACACGGACATCATGACCACTCAAGGCTTGTAAGGTTAGCGGTGTTATAAATTGCTGTGCAGATTCTGTCATAATGACACGAACCTCTGCTCCCAAACGGCTCAATTCACGCACCAGATAGGCCGATTTATAAGCAGCAATCCCTCCGCAGATTCCAAGAACAATTTTTTTATTGGCAAAATCTTGCATGGCTTTTATTTTTTGATCAGAATATCTGCGATCAAACCACAAACCTCGCCATAAAGGAATAACAATAATGAGTGGCTCTCGACCAGCACAGCCATTGCGCTTGCGTGAAAAACTATTAACTCAAGGGGTTAAAAGCCTCTCCGATGCCGAATTACTGGCTGTTTTTATCAGTTCGGGCAATAATAAAAAAAACTGCTTACAACTCGCGTTTGACTTAATCCACCATCTAGGCGATTTACGCGCTATACTCAACGCCGATCACCATAGCTTCAAACAAATCCAAGGGCTGGGGCTGGTACGTTATCTGCAATTGCAGGCAATTCAGGAGATCTGTCGGCGCAGTGATTTTATCAGCTTACAAAAAAATATTTCGCTAACTGACTCTTATCAAACCTACACTTATTTGAAACGGCAATTGCGCGATAAAAAAAATGAAATCTTCGTCGCCTTGTTTTTAGATAATCAGCATCGAATCCTTGCTTATGAAGAATTATTTTCAGGCACAATCAACACAGCGACTATTCATCCCCGCCCTATTGTTGAACGCATACTTAAACTCAATGCTGCAGCGTTAATCCTGGCCCACAATCACCCATCCGGTATATCCGATGCCAGCCCGCAGGATAGAGAAGTGACTATCCGTCTATGCCATGCCCTGGAATTAGTCGATGCTCGCCTGGTGGATCATTTAATTGTTGGTGATAATGAAGTGTATTCCATCATGCATGGAATGAAATGGTGTTGCCACTAAGAAACAAATTGTGTCAATTTATAGTATCAATATAAGCAGATAGTTATAAAAAGGGCGTGGCTATGCTAAAAACACCTGAAGCAAAAATTCATCTTGTTGCCGCCAATTTAAATGATTACCCAAGATTGCAGAATCTGGCGCGATTTTACGTCTACGACATGTCGCGATATTGTGGCTTCTTGCCCGGCTGGGATTGCCCTGAAACTGGCCTTTATGAATGTTATGATTGTAAAAAATACTTTACTGAAAAAGAACGCTATCCCTTCCTCATCCGCGTAGATAAAGAACTCGCCGGTTTTGTATTGATTAATAAAGTGGGCACAACGCCGACTATTGACTGGAACGTCGGTGAGTTTTTTGTCATTGCGAAATTTCAACGCCAGGGAGTAGGCCAGCAGATCGCCAAACGACTATGGCAGCAATTTTCAGGACACTGGGAAGTGGCTGTCATTCCGCAAAATGAGCGGGGATTAAATTTCTGGCGCAATACCATTGGTGAATTTAGTAAAAACCAATTTAGTGAAACGGTAACACCTGTATCCTACGATCTTACTAACCCACGTATTATTTTTCATTTTATCGCCAAGGAAAGAAATGAATAAAAAAGTTTTACTTGAGTACTAATCCCTCTATTATGTAACTTACTGATTTCACCCGTGTTAACTTAAGATGAATGGAGTGCATCATCATGGCTGAGGATATCCTGGATGTATTGGTGGTTGGTGCAGGACCGGTGGGTTTGTTTTGTGCTAATGAATTAGCCCGGCATGGCATACGTTGCCGCATTATCGATAAAAAAGCGGGATTAAGTGATAAATCCAAAGCGCTGGCGATTCATATCCGCACCCTGGACGTTCTGGAGGACTGTGGTTTTATTGAAGAGGTTTTAGCCCAAGGCCTAAAAGTCGAAGGGGTTTTACTTAAAGCACATGGAAGATTGCTGGTCGATGTTAATTTCTCTCTTGTAGAAGGAGATCGCCATTATCTGATTGACCTGCCTCAGGATAAGACAGAGCAAATATTATACGCAGAGCTTATGTCGAAAGGGTTAAAAGTGGAATGGCAAACCGAATTAACTGGCATTGAACCTGTTAACAATCATACCATCGCCACTTTAAAGCAGGCTGATGGCAGCAACGAACAGGTTAATGCCTCCTGGATTATCGCCTGTGACGGCTCTCATAGTACGCTAAGGCATTTGGTTAATGCCGATTTTCTAGGTTCCACTTATAAAGAAGTTTGGTGGCTTGCTGATCTTCTTATTGATTGGAATTTACCAGAACACAAAATGGCTCTCTTTGTCACCCACCACGGGCCTATGGCAGCATTTCCAATGGGGAATAAACGTTATCGACTCGTCCTGGTTGCCCCCGAGGGCTCCACGATCAATGACACCCCTACTGTTCAGGATATAGAACACGCCTTTAAAGAACGTACCAGTGAGAGTGCCACTTTATCTAACCCGGTCTGGATTACCCAATTCGGTATTCATCACCGGCAAATCCAGCAATATCGGCATGGCAGAGTATTTTTTGCAGGGGATGCCGCGCATATTCACAGCCCGATGGGTGGCCAGGGTCTCAATACGGGAATACAAGATATTTATAATTTGGTTTGGAAATTGGCCTTGGTAAAAAAAGGATTAGCGCACGACAGTTTATTGGATAGTTATCACAAGGAACGTTACCCCATTGGTAAAGAAGTATTGAAAAAAACAGACTTTCTGACCAAGCTGATTACTATCAGGAATCCTTTCCTTATCTATTCGCGTAATCTCTTCGTTCGTTTTATTACCTCTTTCAAGTTCGTTAAGCGTTACTTTACGCGGGATATGGCTGAATTATCCATTTCTTATGCCCAGAGCCCCATAGTAAAAATTTTGGGCATTCCCACGAAATTTAAAATTGGTGAATTTGCTCCAAATTTCTCGTTCACAGACATTCACAGTAAAGAAAAAAAACAATTGCATCAAATGATTCAAGGAACGATGCATCATTTATTCTTGTTCGCCGGGCAAAATAAGAATCAATTTCCCGCTTTACTTGAAACTGCAGCTCTAATGAATCAGCAGTTTAAGGAAATCATCAAGGTTCATGTAGTGCTATCCGATTCCAATGAAGCATTCCACTTAGACTCAGTCTTAATCGATGACAATCAAGAAGTGCACCAACAGTTTGCCATCCAACAAACGACAGCTTTGTTAATTCGTCCTGACAAATATATAGGGCTAACACAATCACCGGTGAACAAAGATAGTTTACTCGCCTATATGAAAAACATTTATATGAATAAATGAGACATGGTAATTAAAATAAACGGACACTTTTTCCTCTGGCTAGCACGTCTAACCAGAGGATCTTAATTAGGACTAGGGTTTGTCTACTCACCTTGGGTATACTAAGAATATATATTGACTCACTCCTCTAACCATTATGATGACTTTATTGTATCTTTGCTATTTTGCTGTTGGGTTACAAATTGTTTTTAAACCCAATCGCTTTGTAAAACTGCAATTCCTGGTTTGTTTATTATTGACTACGTTTTGGTTTAACTATCACAGCCATCTGGTGCATTTATGATTACTCAAACCAAGATTCATCAATGGGGTAATTGTTTTGGCCTTATCCTGGTCTGTGCAGTATTGTTGTTTGCCTTTTATGATCAACTTTACAACCATGACTTACCCTGCCCGCTTTGCCTCTTACAACGAGCTTGCTTTATAGGTATCGGCCTTTGCTTGTGCATGAATCTCACAACGGGTATTAAAATTACGCATTATGGGTTAATGACCTTAACATCGCTTCTGGGACTTGGTATTGCCTTACGTCAAATTTTTCTTCATGTTGCACCGGGTGATTTAGGTTATGGATCTCCCTTACTTGGCTTATATCTATACACCTGGTCTGCGATTGGTTTCGTTGTCATTATCGGTGTAATTGCCATTGCTCAATTATTTGAACAAGCATTTTTAGAAGACAACAACGCACCTCCCAGTCGCTGGCTTTATCTACTAATGGGCTTTTTCCTGCTCTTGATTCTTGCTAACGGAATCAGTACATTCATCGAATGTGGCCCTTTTGTTTGTAAATCTAATCCACAACATTATTACTTATTGGATACAATGGCCTAAACCTCTGTCAGGGAAACAATCATGCGTCTTTTAGCTTGCCTTTTCTTTCTTGTCTGCTCCTGCTGCCTCCAGGCAGACACAATGGACCATTATATGAATATCTCTAATAATATCCCGCAAATGGAGATGAAGGCCGATCCGCAAGCCCAGGCTTGGGCGAGATCCGCACGCAATGTGTTAATCATTGCCAACGAAAGCATTGCTGAAACCTTAATTCAAGCGAACGAAACAGCGAAAAGCCATGGTAGAGCCTTGTTTTGTCTTCCTCCCGGGACAACTTTAAACGCCATTACCCTCAATGGCATTATTCTGCAAACGTATCGTGAAATCTCCAGTCAACAAAGTGATAAAGATAAAATGACTGTTTCGCAAGTAGCCTGGTTAGGAGTCACCAAAAATTATCCTTGCCCTGCTCAAACAGCCCATGATAATCAAATGCAACACATGAGTGAGCTCTTAGCCCATTAAAACAGTGGTTCATTTAAGTTTGTGAAAAAAGGAGTCAGCGTTTAAACAATAGTTAAAAAGTGAGGGGACCATGGGCGTTTTATCGCATAAGATGCAAGAACAACAACCACTAGGCTTTACTGAGAAATTCCCTGTACCAGCAGCCTTGGAAGATGTCTTTAACAAACTTGTTAAAGCCCTCGCGCCACTCCAACATCCAGCGTCCCAAATTATCTTTAGCGTCGATTCTTTTGATGAATCACTGGCTGAATTAGGCGTATACCAAAACGACAAATTTATAAAAAAAATTGAGAAATATAGAGGCACCCCGAATATAAAAATTTGTCATATGCGCCATTATTCCACTCTTGACGCTGCTCATTGGCATGCCTTATTTGCTGAAACAGATAAGAGCGGGGCATTTATAAGAATTGTTGCTACGGATTCCCGAACCAATAATTTAGGCGAGGGGATCACCGCCCAAAAAGATATTACCAAATATGCTTCTCTATACGGTTTTAACGTTGAATTTATAAAGGGGGCACAACAACCTTTTTCAGTAAAAGCCTGTTGGTTATATGCTTTGGCTAATCTAGCCTCTTTTGCTGCAACGGGCCGTGAATATAAACCGCGAACGCCCCATCTCGGTAAGGAATTAAGCGAACTCATTGAAACAAGGAAAGAATTAACTTTTTTTAACACAGGTACATCGAGCAACATGGCAACTCCAACCCCGGTTGAAACGAGTTACCCATTCTCTTGGGAAAAAGGGGGAGGAAGTGGTCTGATCATGCTCGCTGTGCTCTTGCCGTTAAGCCTACCAACAAACCTGTTCATTCTTGCCACTGGTATCACCCTTGCGCTATTAGGAGCCGCCTTATTGCTTATAGATTTTTACAACGGAGTTAAAGAAGAATCGTCCACACTTTCGAAATTCTTGCTTTAAATACCAGCCTTCAAACACTGAAAGCTGGCTGATTAACCTAATTACTAAATTCTTCAAACGCCTCCAGAGCTTCAGCAGCGTACATTAATGATGGGCCCCCTCCCATATAAACAGCCATGCCTAAAGTTTCCATCAATTCTTCACGAGTCGTTTGCAATTTCACTAGCGCCTGGGAATGAAAACCTATGCATCCTGGGCAGCGATTAGCAACTGCCAAAGCCATTGCAATTAATTCTTTGGTCTTTTTATCCAAAGCCCCATCTTTTGTCGCTGCCTGTGCCAACGAAGAAAAGCCTGCCATCACTTCTGGCATTTCCTTACGCATTTTAGCCAATTGCGTACTAATTCCTTTCGTTATCTCACTAAATTTTTGTGACATTTTTAAACCCCCTTGGTAGATTAGAGCGTGACAAACAGAGAGAATTTTATACCATGCTCGCAAGTTGGGGACAATCAACCAAGCGAAAGAAACAAAATAATTATATATTTCGCCAGCTTGAGTGCTTATCCCTTGGTATTCGAGCATCGCAGCAGAACATACTCATAAGTATGTGAGCAGCGAAGCACAGAAGATCTACAAAAACAACAAGAGCCAAGACAGTAGAAATAAGGAAGAACCAGCGACATTTCGCTAGCTTGAGTGCCTGTGCCAT
>NZ_JBLZIO010000019.1:61947-75488 GCF_048553315.1 Legionella sp. ST3F1
AGACAGTAGAAATAAGGAAGAACCAGCGACATTTCGCTAGCTTGAGTGCCTGTGCCATGATCTTCGAGCATCGCAGCAGAGCATACATCTAAGAATGTGAGCAGCGAAGCACTGAAGATCTACAAAAACAACAAGAGCCAAGACAGTAGAAATAAGGAAGAACCAGCGACATTTCGCTAGCTTGAGTGCTTGTGTCATGATCTTCGAGCATCGCAGCGGAGCATACATATAAGTATGTGAGCAGCGAAGCACAGAAGATCATGGCACAAGAGCCAAGATAGTAGAAAGGTCAGAGTGTCCTAGTGAAGGGCCATGCTAATAAATACTAATAACAATAACAACGCATAAATCTTTCCGTATAAGATATCGGGCATAATTTTACTTAAATAGCCTCCTATCTTTACCCCCAAAGTGCTGCCAATAAAAATACCGAGTACGGCGGGCCAATAGATATAACCTGTACTATAAGGTGGAAGATGGGTTTCCTGAGAGCCAGCCAATGCGAAAATAATACTCCCTACAACGCCACTTGGAATAGCCAGGGCATTTGCTAACCCGGATACCTTATTCATCGGGACACGATAATACCTGAAAAAAGGCACAATAATTACACTGCCACCAATTCCCAACAGTGAAGCAATCGTACCCGTTATCAGACTTAATATTCTTAAAGTGGTTTTACTTGGTTTTCTTGCTACGGATGAATCTTTTTTAAAAAACTCCTGTTTAATTGTGCGTAATAAAACCAATCCTATTAAAGTCATAAAAATATATCTTAACCATTGGGAATCGATCATACTTGCAGTGGATGCACCGAAAATGGCACCCAAAATTAACAAAGGCAGCATTTGCTTGAGTAAGGGAATATCTAAATTTTGGCTACGAAAGTGCAACGCTGTGGTATACACCATATTGATTAACATCAGCATGAGGGAAGTACCAATCGCAACATGCATAGCCAAGTCTATCGCTACACCGTGTAAAGGTAAGAGCCAAAATAAGATAGGGACAACCACAAAGCCACCACCAAAGCCAAACAACATGGCTAGTAAGCCTGTAAACACACCGACAAAGAGATAAATTACAATCATACTGTACGATCCTTGACTACTTTACGCGTTTATGGTCAACTCAGCCTGTCAATTTAATGAACAACTCAATGCTTTTGCGTTCTTGATTATCAATGATTTAAATGAGGGTGTATATATGGGTAAATTAACCGCTGCTACTGCTCCTGCTGAAGTACTTGATCATCTGAGCTCTTTCTTCGATACACGAGCAAAGGTTTTGGCCGGGGCTGTCTGCCACCACTGGCGTAACTCCATTCCGCCTGTACAGCGCTTGTTTATCCTTGGCTCCCCAGTATTGGTGCAAACGAAAGAAAGAGAATGGCACACTCCTCTCGCAACAGAAATAGAACAATCTTTTGCCAACATCCCCGAAGACGGTTTCATGGTTTTCCCCAGTGCAGAAGATGCTTATTTATACGCGCATAATGCTTTTCATCGTCCCCAAGATAACCCCAACTATAATGACGGTATCGCCGGATCTGGCGCTATACAACAGTCTTTTTTAGTTTCTCGCTCCAATAGATA
This sequence comes from Legionella sp. ST3F1, assembly GCF_048553315.1. Lineage (NCBI taxonomy): Bacteria > Pseudomonadati > Pseudomonadota > Gammaproteobacteria > Legionellales > Legionellaceae > Legionella > Legionella sp. ST3F1. The sequence continues at coordinate 63,543 of NZ_JBLZIO010000019.1, forward strand.
TGATTCCCCTCTCTATCATCCAGTCGTTTTTGAGATTGCTTTTGATAATAAAAAGCGAATAGAAACCCAATGGCATCCATTTAATTTTATGAACTTGGGGGGCGAAAGTAGAACTATTTTGATTGGTCAAATCAAAAATACTAACTGTAAAAAAAACCTCACCATTCTTTCTGCGCGGGTAGCTATTGAATCTATCGGCCCTCAAAAACTTCCTGAACCGGTTATTTTGCACGACTCGAAAGCAGAAAAAGATCCTGGAAGAAACATTAAAATAGAGGAACAAAAATCGCAAAAAGGACAGTGTAGATTTATGTAAGTTTCTATGAAGCTGAACAGAGATTCAGCCTCATTCAGGGAAGTTAAACAAAGATTTCCTGTAAAAAATTAGCCATCGCCTGGAGAGCACGGCGTTCTGCTTTAGCATTATAAATTGTACCTAATTGCGTATCATGTGCATGTGGATTAGTAAATGCGTGTTGGGTACGGCCATACATATGCACTTGCCAATCGACTTTGGCCTCTGTCATCTCCTGACAGAACTCATCGACTTGCTCAGGCCGAACCATCGGATCGTCATAGCCGTGCAGAGCCAGAATTTTAGCGTGGATAGGATGACTAGCCAGCTTTTCTTCCGGCTTATTTAATAGACCATGAAAACTAACCACCCCTTTTAATTCAGCCCCACTGCGGGCTAAATCCAAGGCACACATACCGCCAAAACAAAATCCTATTACCGCTATACGGTTAATATCTACCTCAGGCATGGCTATTAATGCATCATAAGCAGCACGAATACGTTCGCGAAGTAAACGACGATCATTGGCTAAAGGTTGCATGAGTCCCATTTTTTCATGAGTACTGGCTCCGACGCGCCCATGTCCGTACATGTCCAAAGCAAAACCAAGATATCCCATCTCAACAAGCATTTGAGCTTTTTCACAGGCAAATTCATTACGCCCGCTCCAATCATGAGCGACTAAAACTGCCGGCCGCGGTTGATCATTTTCATCATCATAAGCAAGAAAACCATGTAACTCCTGTTCACCATGATGGTAAAGATAATTTGATGTATGCATAACCAATCCTTTTTCTCTCATTGTTTACAGTCTAAATTGATATTGGCAAATGTCCAGTACCTGATTGTTAGTTATCCGCTTTCCACTATTCAATCTGTTAATTTTTAAATACTCAATTATACGCTCTCATCTGGCTCATTATGTGCTTATACAATTTTATTCTAATCATGCCCAAATTGATCTTTCTTGAACTATGATCAATTTATAGTTCAAACACGGATGGGAATTATGCTTGCGAATACATTGACAGAGTTTAGAGACTATATTCACGCCCAGCTATGTTATCAATTATTCATTACTCCTATTCATCTGCCTGTTGAAAAACCCTATCGCGATTTTGCACGGCGCGCTTGTGAGTTTTTCGTGGAAAAACGCACTGAGGTCATTGACTGTATTTATCCACGTCATCATGTCCTTCATCATTTTGCACCCCATGATCGCTCAACCGCTAAAAAAGTACTCATTACCCATGGTTGGATGTCACGGGCAGCGTACATGGTTCGCTTGATACGTGCTCTCCATCAACAAGGTTTTGATGTGTATGCTCTTGATTTTCCAGCGCACGGCGAAGCAAAGGGAATGCAATTACCGTGGACAGATGCTGTTTTATTGCTGAACCATATACTGAATAATTTTGGTCCATTCTATGGCCTGGTAGGCCACTCTTTTGGTGGTTCGATGCTATTGAATACTTTAAATCTTGCCAGCCAGCTACCCGGGTGGCAACTGGATGCAGAACCAGAACGGGTAGTCCTTTTAGCTTCACCAACCCGCATGCGCACACCGGTGGGTAAACTAGCCAGACGCTTTAAATTAAGTGGCCGTGGTCTTCTTCTCTTGCGCGAAGTTTTTCGTCAACATGCTATAACTGATTTGAGAAAACTTGATTTTCGTCATTATATCAATCATGCCCAAACCCCCTTCCTCTGTATTCATGGCGACCAAGATGACTCGATTCTACCTAGTGAATCAATCATTTTCTGCCAACAATATCCTCACGCCTCACTGGCTTTATTGCCGGGAGCAGACCATGTTAGCGTATTAATAGATGAGCGGGTAGAAAAGACCGTCTGTCAATTCCTCACTTAATCCAGTGTTTTTCGATAACGTTTAAAACCAATTATCATCACCACTGCCATAAACGTGATAATGGGGATAATTTCCCACCATACTTCCCAGAATCCATTGCCCTTGAGTAAAATCCCACGGACTATCACTAAAAAATGGGTTAAAGGTAAAATATTACCTAGCCATTGAGCCCAATCCGGCATACCGCGGAATGGAAACATAAACCCTGATAATAAAATAGAAGGTAAAAAGAAAAACACCGCGCCTTGTACGGCTTGTAACTGATTAGTAGCCAAAGTGGAAAAGGTTAAGCCTACCGCCAGATTTGCAGCAATAAATGGCAAACAGAGAATTAATAACAGTGCGATACTGCCTTGCATAGGGACATTAAACAAAAATTTAGCCATGCATAAAATAAGCAATACTTGTAAATACCCTACGATAATATAGGGAACAATTTTCCCAACCATAACCTCCATCGGCTTAAGAGGCGTCGCTAACAAATTCTCCATCGTTCCACGCTCAAATTCCCGCGTAATAACTAATGCGGTAATAATTACCATCGTCATTGTCAGCACCACACCTAACAGGCCAGGTACTATATTATAGGCAGTAATCGCCAATGGGTTGTAAATGGCATGGACTATAGGGTCGTATGGCGGAGAACCAGCAGCCAAGTGATTTAAAGGCCCAACAAGCTCTTCTTTAAAAACCAAAGAAGCCAGATCACTAAATACTGAAACTGCGCGACTGGTTGCCGCAGGATCAGTAGCATCTGCTTCCAATAATAAAGTTGGCTTGACTCCTTTAACCAAATCATGGGAAAAATTAGGTGGAAAATTAACTACAAATTGTACTTCCCCTTTTTTCAACAAAGCGCGTGCCTCTTCCTCCGTTGATACAGGCTTTATAAAGTGAAAATAAGTTGAATCCTGCATGGCAACCAGGATTCTACGGCCAAAATTACTATAATCGGGATTAACAATGGCGGTTGGTAAATTACGCGGATTCGTGTTAATCGCAAAACCAAACAAGATTAATTGTATTAAGGGGATGCCAATAATCATTGCAAAGGTTGCTCGATCACGAGCCATTTGAATAAATTCTTTTGCCATGACAGCAAGCAGACGAGAAATTGCCTCTCCTTTCAACTAAACTCTCCCGCTGATTTCTTAACCAGACTGATAAAAGCATCTTCCAAAGTCGTTTCAATAGCTTGCCAGGTTACAGACTTCTCTTCCGCCAATTTATTCAACCCTGCTTCTATTTTCTCTCGCTCATAACCACAAATATGAAGCTGGTTACCAAATAATGCAGCCAGCGTCACTCCGTCCATCATTTTTGCTTCTTGCAGCAAATTGGTAGTCACGTCACCTGTTATTTGCCAAGTATTTAAGTGGGTACTAGCAATGACTTCCTTGACCGTGCCAGTTACCAATAAATTTCCATAAGCCAAATAAGCAAGGCGAGTGCAGCGCTCTGCTTCATCCATATAATGGGTAGATACCAACGTCGTAATGCCTTTTTCACTCAAATTATGAATTTTATCCCAAAATTCGCGGCGTGCTATTGGATCGACACCTGCTGTAGGTTCATCCAGCAGCAGTAATTGAGGCTCATGTAACAAACAAGCAGCTAATGCGACGCGTTGCTTCCATCCGCCTGATAATTGTCCAGTTAATTGCCGACGTCGATCGACCAAGCCCAGCTCCTCCAGCGCCTGTTCCACACGCTCCTTCCTTCTATCAAGATTATAAACGCGGGCAATAAAATTTAAATTTTCCTCAATACTTAAATCGGTATAAAAACTAAATTTCTGCGTCATATAACCCACTTGTTTTTTAATTTTTTCTGATTCAGTAAGAATATCGTATCCTAAACAAGTGCCCCGACCTCCGTCTGGAGTTAATAACCCGCATAACATCCGGATTGTCGTTGTTTTTCCACTGCCATTGGGTCCTAGAAAGCCAAAGACTTCACCCTGTGCTACAAACATACTAATGTCATGGACAACTATTTTATCGTCAAAGGATTTGCGTAAATCAACGACATCAATAATGGCTTTTTTCATGGTAGAAATACCGATACCGGTTGCCCTGGTTTAAATTCACTAGGGTACTTAAGTTTCGCCTTGATGCGAAAAACCAATTTATCACTGTTGTCGCGACTATAGACAAGAGGGGGGATGAATTGTGCTTCAGGAGAAATATAATTGATGGTCGCCTGGCTTGTTTTTATGCAACCCTCACAGAGAAATGTAATCTCTTGTCCACGCCGCAATCGAGTCAGAGTCTGTACCGGTACAAAAAACTCAATCCGGACATTTTCGGGTGGCAAGAGAGAGAGCACTGCTTGCTCATTGCCTACAAACTCCCCTTCCCGATAATAGGTATCAAAAATAAAACCATCCTTTGGCGCATAAACAGTTTTTTGCTCCAATTGCCATTTAGCTTCTGCAAGTTTTGCAGTTAAAGAAATAACCTGTGCCCGTTGTGCATTGATTTGTTCATCGCGGCTACCCAGTTTTGCTAATTGTAAATTAGATTCATATTGTGCTTTAAGCTGTTTTTGCTCTTTATACAAAGCGACCGCCTCATCAACCGAATCTTTATCGATAGCTTGTTTTGTATAGAGTTGTTGGGTACGTTGTACACGAATTTCTGCAAGCTTCAATTGTGCATCGGTTTGCTCAATTTGGGCCTGGATCGCAGCAATTTCAGGTGAGCGCCTTGGCTGCATTAAATCATTCAATAATTTTTGAGCCTCCAATAAATCGGCTTCATTTTGTTTGACCACTAATATTTGCGGGTCGGCATCCAACGAAAATAATAATTGGCCTTTTTTAACCTGATCGCCGCGGTGAACATACAATCTCATCAATTTCCCTGAGTTAGGGGAAGCAAGATAGACATTTTCCCCTTCAACATAGCCCTGATAACTGCGCTCTTTTTGTTGCCCACAGTTTGCAGCCATTAAGATTAATAAGGCTATGAAGAGAAATTTTATTTTCATACCGTAATTTTTTTTAAACGCTTTAAATTAGTATAATGAAAGGCTCGCCGTATTTCATGTAAATCTCAAGAGAATCATGACTAACTCAATAAATCGTTTATGCCAGTAATCCCCTGTAATAGGCCAATACTATTTATTGACTCTACTTTATTAGTAACAAACCGGGGATAATTTGTTTAGAATGCCTTCCTTTTTCGCCCGAATTCTAATTTGCGACAAAAAAATTGGTATCTTCTTTAAAATAAGGTTGAGTTATGTTTTATATAAACGACAAACAAAAAGTTATCCGTAAACTTCCTAGTGGTAAGGCTTATAAAAATACTTTAGCAACAGCTGGCATCAAATCCCTGGAAGAAAATTTACCCTCAGGAAACCACTTAACACTGTCCTATCTTGATGGTAGGCGTGTGGTGCGATTGTCTGACTCAACAGCCTCACAATATCAATCGGAACAGAAAGGAGGGCTTTGCTGGTATTACGCCTCCAAAACACAATGGTTTGGCAAGTTCTATATGGGGCCGGAACGCAATTACGAAAAAATCATTTCAACTTACCGCAAAATTTGTACATACCAAACAAAACTTAAAGCGCGGGAAGATGCCATTGTAGATTGGTTTAACGAGCAGTTTGAATCGTTTAAAGCCCAGGCATCAAAAGAGGCAGCAAGCGATACGAGGTCTGAGTTCACCGAATTGGCTTTTGCCAATATGATTTTGCAACACAGGCCTGCATCAGAAGACGCTGTTCGTCTCTTTCAGGATTTTTTAGGCAATGGAGAGTTTGATGATTTGACTTATTTTACCCTAAATCGTCAGGCTAAAGCGTTGATTGATGCTATCACTGCTGTCAGTCAGGAACTTCGATTTGACGTAAAACAAGCGGTTTCTGAAGTACTTGAGGCAAGTAAAATTGATTTATCTTTAGAAGAACTCAGTTTAGATGAGCTGTCAACCTATTACGACCGGGTCATCATTAACCACATATGGCGTCTTCAAGGCTGTACTCCTTCCTCTTGGCATCCGGCAAAAGGGTTGCAGGCCCTGGTGAATGAACTACGTGAAGGCTTGTGCATTGCTGAAATTGATTATGATCTGATTGAAACCTCTGCTGAACCCCCTGTTCATCAATTTGCCCCATCCGAAGATGACGGCTATCTCGTTCATACCACAATAAAAAAGACTGATAATGAAAAAGGCGAAGAGACACACATCATCAAAATTATTGGCGCCGAATTAGAGGATGGCGGTAATATTTATTTTATCGATCCAAATGATGCAAGTGCTCCTGATAAGCCCAGAATCGTGCATAAAATACCTTACGACCTTTTTTGCGAGATTTTACAGGATGAACATGGAGCTAGCGTGCAAGAGTCCATGTCAGCCACAACCCTCCCGCGAGTTTTGCATCGTATGCAAATGCCAGACAATAACATTGTAGCCGCCCCTTCTTCCCCCAAACGAGTGAGCAAAAGACAACAAGACCTTTCGCCGCCCAGTTCGCCAAAGGATGCACCAAAGCGACTGAAAAAAGAAGAAAATCATAGTAAAAAAGATGCCAGGCTCTTTCAAATTGAGCCCCCGCTAGAGAAGGAAGAAATGGAGCCAGCGACTCCAGCATCGCCCATTTCTCCCTAGTGATGGTTAACAGTGTATTTCAATATGGTAGCCAGGTGTATTCAATGCTACATTCTAGAGAAATGGTTAAGATTAGGGACAAACATGAAATTTGATCTACTGGTTTTAGGTGGGGGAAGCGGTGGTATTGCCAGTGCCGTACGTGCTGCTCGCCACGGCGCTAAAGTGGCAGTAATTGAAGAAAATCATCTCGGTGGTACCTGCGTCAATCTCGGCTGTGTTCCCAAAAAAGTCATGTTCAATGCCTCAATGGTGGCAGAAACATTAAGAAAATCACCTGACTATGGCTTCCATCCTGTCAATATAAAATTGGATTGGCAAACACTGGTCAGTAAACGCAATGCTTACATTGAGAGGTTGCGAGAAAATTACGCCAAACGCTTCAACGAATACAATATGACCTATTTACACGGCAAAGGGGTATTCGTTGACGCTAACACCGTTGATGTTTGCGGAAAAACCTATCAGGCAGATCATATTATAATCGCTACTGGGGGCCAACCTTTGCTTCCCAATGACTTGGAAGGAATTGAATATGCTATCGATTCAGATGGTTTCTTTTCGCTTGCCTCCAGACCAAATAAAGTAGCTGTGATTGGGAGTGGTTATATTGGTGTGGAATTGGCAGGTTTGCTGCACAGCCTTGGCGCTGAAACCCATTTACTTATACGCGGGGAGCGCCCTCTGACTCGATTTGATGCGATGTTAGGAGACACCCTAATAGAAATTATGAAACAACAAGGCATCAAGATTCATGTCAACCATAATGCCCAGCGTATTATCATGCAAGAAGATGGGCGCAAAGCGATTAAATGCCATAGCGGCTCTATGATTTCTGATCTGGATACAGTGATTGCTGCTGTTGGCAGGTCTCCACGTACCTTCGGTTTAAATCTGGAAGCTCTTGGTATAGATAGAGATAAACGTGGTCTTATCAACGTTGATTGCTATCAAAATACATCGATACCCGGTATTTATGCCATTGGCGATGTCACTGCCGCGCCAGCCTTGACACCTGTTGCTATCGCTGCTGGCCGTCGACTCTCCGATCGTCTCTTCGGTGGACAGAAAAAAGCACATCTCAATTATGAGAATATTTGCTCAGTAATTTTTAGCCATCCGCCAGTTGGCAGCGTTGGATTGAGTGAAGAAGAAGCGATAGCCAAATTTGGTAAAGAAGATATTAAAATTTATCAAACTCGCTTTAATCCCATGTATGACGCGTTAAGTGAAGTAAAAACCCCAACAGCGATGAAATTGGTTACCCAGGGAAAAAATGAAAAAATTATCGGTCTTCATATGATTGGTTATGGCGTTGATGAAATGCTGCAAGGATTTGGCGTTGCTGTTAAAATGGGCGCAACCAAACGCGATTTTGACGATACTGTCGCCATCCATCCGACTAGCGCCGAAGAATTGGTAACCATGGTATAAAAATGACTATTCGTTCTTATGAAAATAAGTCACCTCTTGTTGGTGAAAAGGTCTATATTGACCCTCAAGCTGCAGTTATTGGCGATGTAACACTTGCTAATGATGTGTCAGTATGGCCTATGGCTGTTATTCGAGGCGACGTGAATTACATTCGGATCGGTGAAGCTTGCAATATTCAGGATGGTGCCGTTTTACATGTATCCCATGATGGTCCGTTCACCCCAGGCGGCCAACCACTCATTCTTGGCAAAGGTATAACTATTGGCCATAAAGCTGTGTTACATGCTTGTACGATAGACGATTATTGCCTGATAGGGATGGGCGTGTTGATCCTGGATAAAGTTCATATTGAACACCATGTTATGGTTGCTGCAGGCAGCCTTGTTCCCCCAGGGAAACGTCTCCAAAGCGGTTATTTATATCTGGGTAATCCGGCTCGCGCAGTGAGGCTTTTAACGAACGAAGAATTAACTAACTTAGAATATTCTGCTGAACACTATGTTAGAATAAAAAATAACTATTTGTACCCACCGCAGTAGGGTCTGTTGACATGTCGCTAGCTGGGGGCGAAAAGGATTGATTTACGGGCATCGAACACAGGAATTAACATTTTCGGCCCCAGTAGCGGGAATATCAACAAACCTCTCAAAGAAAGCTGACGTGAATTCTTTATTATCAAAGAGAAGGGTTTCTATCCTTAAAATGGGCAATTCCTTCCTCTTCTTGACCAATTCCTCTTGTAAAAATTAAAAATAATTGCCATTATGCTCAATTATAAAACCACTCATGGCTCAACCAATTGAAGTGAGGCGAGTAAAAAAAGAGGATAAGCGTAAGCCAAACTGCTTCAAATTCGTGGTTAACGTATTTAATATCAACACTGAATACAATTAATCACTAATTATAATTGACGAGATACGCTTGCCCATGTAGCTTTTACCGCTGCAAATATTTTAATTTTTAATTAAAGGAATAACATGCATCTAGATTTTAAAAAATTTAAACTGCCACTCATCCTTTTGGCTATTTTTTTAGTTCCACTGCTTTTTGGTCAATACATACCCGTTCAAATTAAGTCTATCAGTTATGCATTTAGCCTGAGCATGAAGGCCGTACTTGAATTTTTCATGCCATTTATTATTTTTAGTTTTGTCTTTTCATGCCTGGGAAATTTACAAAAAGGCGCCGTGTTTTTCGTATTTTTACTTATCATTTGCGTTTTTGCGTCTAATTTTACAGCGTTAATGTTTGGTTATACTTCTGGCTACATTGGGCTGAGTCTCTTTCATTTCAATGCCGCCAGCATCGATTCAATGCCCCAGTTAGTACCAGCCTGGCAATTTCACTTAACAAAGCTTATTTCTAACGATATTGCGTTATTAATTGGCTTTTTTACAGGTATCTTCTTTTCTTTACGTCCTAATCCAATAGCAAAAAAAATAGGCACCAATTTAAATAAAGCAGCCAATGGCTTCCTAAAAAAACTGTTTATTCCTTTGCTACCCTTCTTTATCCTAGGTTTTTTGTTCAAGCTTGAATATGAACAGGTTTTACAAACATCGTTGAAATTATACGGCCCAATTTTAGTATTAATTATTGCCACTCAATGGCTCTATCTTACCTTCTGGTACCTCACAGCGAGTAATTTTTCACTTAAAAAATTCTTTTTCTACTTAAAAAATGTATTGCCAGCTAGTTTAACTGGTTTAAGTACTATTTCGAGCGCCGCTTCAATGCCAGTACTACTCGTCTCAACCGAAAAAAATCTTAATGATGCTGAAAAGGCGAAGATGCTCGTTCCAGCTATTATTAACATTCATACTATCGGTAGTGCTATTGGTGTTCCTATTTTGGCGCTAGCAACTATCTTAACCTTTGGTCTGCCACTGCCATCCGTGCATACCTTTATTATTTTTGCCTTCTACACAGCGTTGGCGAAATATGCTGTTGCAGCAGTTCCCGGCGGAGTCATTATCGTCGTTACTCCTCTTTTGGAAGCCCATCTTGGTTTTTCCAGTGACATGGTTGGTTTAATTACTGCAATTTATTTGATCTGTGATCCTTTTGGTACAACAGCAAATGTCACCGGTAATGGCGTATTCCCCATTATGTTTACTAAATTGCATGAGCGTCTCAAAGATATACGATTGCCGAATCTTATCGGAGCGAGAAAAACTACTTTCGCTAATGATTAAGATCCCAGCCTTTAAACTTCAAGCCTGCTTGTGAATACTGCCAAGCAGGCTTTTTTATTTCCAGTACCTCCTTTTAAACCAATTTTGATAAATCCTTGTGCCCCACGCTTCCCGAGAGCATGCTTGCTTGAAGAATGTAAAAGGCAGGTGCTTTAAATGGCTTAAACCCTCTTGCTAAATTTTTTGGCCTTGACGACAACGTTCATTAAGATCTTTGCCGACTCTCACTGCAAGCATCACTACTTTTTAATGAGTAGATTCGCCAAAGCAGGATAAGGGATACTCGCTTCTTGAACAGTAGAATCCACACCCTATGCAGACCGAAATCGGACCGCGTGTGGACGGATTCCGCCAATTGTCGCTGACTACTCCACCTCTGAAATCCATCTACATCCAATCCCATTCCTTACTGTTCTTATTCTTATTTACCGTAACACAACGTGTGAGGAGTAAACCCGATCCCTCATAGGTTCATTAAACTAAACGAGAACAATCGACATCACAATCAAGCCCCGTAGAAAACAAGTGGGTTGTGCATTGCTTTTAAGTCCAACTAAGATTCGATGCGACAAGGTGATAAGATAAGAGTTGAGCTGAAACAACAGGCAAAAGAACACACGGCTCATGGGTATTATGGTGTATCCATGAAAAGCGCAACGTGTAAGAAACGTCACTTTAATTTGCAACGGTTGGTTAACGAGCTCAAAACTTATATAGAGAACCAGGATAGCTGGACAGAAGAGAAGTGTGAACTACACTGGAAGACGAAGATGGCACAACTGCACGATGTAAGTAACTGCTTATCCTGCAGGCAGAAAGCCCCGTGGCGAGCATTTGCTTGACTGATTGTATGCTTTCGAAATACCTTCTTTTCTTGATAGCCGTAACCGTCTTTCTTTTAATACCGCATTCATACGCTGCTTGCAGCGTTCAAGTTAGCGAGGGTTTGGCATAAAATTAACCTATCATCTTGGCAGTGAAGATAAGTTACATTCATGCCGGACTCTAATTAAATTCTGCTGAAAAACTGCGACAGTAGCCCACGAAGTGCAACCCTGGTGCTGTCCCAATAGGATTAATAATCGATTTCATTAAGTATGGTTTGCACCCTTAAACCATTATAAAGCATGCTGATATCTTGACTTAATTGAGAGTACTAGAACGCTTTGTAATCGATTAATATAAGCAGGAAAGTTGCTCCAGCATTATGTGGTGCAAAATTCGGTCGTAGAAGTGTAATTCCTCAACCATCCCATCCTTCATATTGCAAGGTTTAGAAATCAAGGCGTAGGGAACGTTCTTCAGCGTTTGAATGCCCTTAACAAGCTAATCATCCATCTCACGAGCCTCAAATAGAGGTCATGATTAGGGATTGGCAAAAGAGTATGTAGGGATGGCGTTGCTGTTAAACAGCTAATTTCAGAGTGACTTAAACGGTATTTATTTTTGACAAAAAAAAAGCGGCTATTAAGCCGCTTAGTAAAAAAGCCCTGGCGATGACCTACTTTCGCATGGAGAAACTCCACA
>NZ_JBLZIO010000020.1:0-73473 GCF_048553315.1 Legionella sp. ST3F1
CGTCGGGCCCTTGGCCCGACACCTATCTTGAACGAAGCAAGGAATTCGGCTTCGTTGCAAAAAATATAAAAGCTACACAAATGCACAAATGGGGGCAGGGCTTAAATCTTGCATGCAACAATCAAAATACAAGCCCTGACCCCATACTGCGCTGCATATTGCGATAATATTGCCAAGAGGAACAAGAGAGTATTTATAAGAGAAATGGAAAGTAACTATTTGTAAAAGGTAATAGTCTCAAAAAACGGTCGTTTTTTGAGACATTGAATAAGTGATCCCCTATTAATTAAATACTTATATTAGGCATTGGTTTCAGACGTGTATTTCGGATGGGGTTTAATTGGAAAAGTAGTTAATGTCGTATTTTTGTATTCTAAATGTCGTATTTTTGCTATAATTTTTAACATGTGCATTACTTTTATCTATTATGAAACGTCAGTCACTGAAAGAACAAATAGAAAATAAAATAGCTCTATCTAAAGAGCAGGTATTTCTACGAGCTGATTTTGATAATAGCAAATATGATCAGGTAGGGCGTGCATTACTCATTCTTACCAAAGAAGGAAAATTGATACGAGTAGGATATGGTCTCTACGCTAAAGCACGCCCTAATAGGCTAACTGGAAAACCTATGTTTGCAGCGAAAGGTGGGTTTGTACAAGTAGCTAAAGAAGCTTTAACACGGCTTGGTGTTAAATGGCGTCTTTTTCCTGAATACCAAGAAAATTCCCCTCAAATACCCGTAAATGCCCAATTTGTTGTGCCTTCTAGATTTAGTCGTAATATAAGAACAGGCAACTACAGACTATTAATAGTAAAGAAACGTGAGTATTGATACCTCATATTTTTTAGATATTGCTGATTCTATGGGGATCAGTAGCCCTACGATAATCGAAAAAGATTATTATGCGGTTCAGTTATTAAAGGAATTAAGCACAATTTCTTTAAGTGGGTATACTTTAGTTTTTGCAGGTGGTACCAGCCTTTTGAAAGCTCATTTTAATACCTTTCGCATGTCAGAAGATATAGATATCAAGTTAGTTCCTTCCTTAGATATTTTAAAAGAATCAAGAAGTAAGCAAAAGAAATTGCGCAAAGGGATAGAAGAAGCTATCTCCGAAAAGTTGAATGCATCCAGTTTATTTTTTATAAAAAGCATAAAAAAAAGAGATGAAGGTAAATATCAGCATTTTTTAGTCGAATACCCAAAAGAATTTGCCGAAATAAATGCATTACGCCCTGAATTGCAGTTGGAAATCACGGAGTCTGGGAATTTTGATGAAGCAGTTGAAAAACCAGTTAGCTCAATGTATGCGGAGGCCATGAAATTAGAGCCTGAAATAAAAAGCATTCTTTGCGCCTCAGTAGAATTAACTGCTAGCGAAAAATTTATTGCACTACTTCGTAGAATTGCGGCTTTCGAAAGAAATCCTTCCCAAAAAGATGATGCAACACTAGTAAGGCATGTTTATGATCTTCATTTAATCATCAATCACCATCCTAATTTAAATAAAATTACTGAGCTCGTAGAAAAAGTTATTCAGGATGATATCTTAGAATTTGGAACGCAACACATAGAATTTAAGAGGAGCCCCAAAGAGGAATTAAACTTTGGTCTGGAAATACTTTTGAACGATCATAAATATAAAAATAGATATGAAAGATTTATTGGCCCTTTAATTTTTCATCCCTCTCCAGCCAGTTGGGACGAAGCTATTAAAACAGTGGAGGAAATGGCTGAGAGATTATTAGGTAAATAGTGTGTTATTTTTATCCATTTGTTGATAATACCGTTAAAGTAATTTAGTGCCCATGTCGTCCAAAATAATATGTTATTAAGAATGGAGCCTCATAATTGCAATTTTGGAAAAATGTTTGATGCCAATATCTGAAGAGACTATCCTAACTTTAATTCAACACAATTTGGGCTTGCGTTTAACGTCCAGCAAAAGCGAACCTATTACGGGTGCATATGGGGATGCTGTTCCATTATCTAATCTTGCTTGTGCAGAAGATATTATTTTGTTTATCACTTTAAGCTGTTATCTTATTGACAATCCCAACGCAGAGGATATTCGAAAACAACTTCAAGATATTTACCATCGTTATACATGCTATAAATTCGATCATGACCCTAAAAGGAAATCTTTAACATACGTACCTGAATTAATAAGTACTTATGCAAAAATATTAACCATTGGTGATAGTGAGAACATAGAGGTTACTCCAGTTCAATTACCTGAAAATGAAGAAAAATATTTGTTGAAAATATATACGCTTTTTGGTGGTAGCTTATTTCCAGCATTACTGTTTAATAAAGATGGCCAGTATTACAATGAACTTCCTTTCTTGCGAGGAAAATTAATCGATAACTTTAATAAACTTCTAGACGAGCGTTTGGCTATAAACTATACCCATTATACTCATTCAAACACCATGTATTATGAAATATTGCAGTGTAAATCGGAACATTACTCACATTGTTATGATATGGATCGTTATCCATTAGGCAAAGCGGGAAAAGCATCTTTTGAAGGCACTGATATATTAGCACGCATTGAATTTTCCACAATAGTATCGCCAGAATGTCACATGAAACTCATACACCAGTGGCTACATTCTATATTGCAAAATGTAACCTCACTTACAACATTATCTGAAACATCGCAGCAAGATAAAGATATCTCATTTACAACTCAAGCGGAGCCAGCTTTTCTCGATCGTTGTACACAATTTTGTTCTAATAATAAATCCACCCTTATTTTAACAGCAATAGGCCTTTTTGCCACAGTCAATTTATTTGCCATGATTTCTCCAAAAGAAGAATCAACATATCAACCGCGGTAAGACATCAAAGAAGTTAGCAAATCACTGAAAACAGTAGGAGTAAAATTATTCTTTACTTTAAGCTCAGCTTTGATTAGTATTTTGATAAATGAACACTTATCAAAAAGGAAACTAATATGCCACGAGGCGGTAAGCGAGAAGGCTCTGGGCGGCCAAAGGGTAGTAACACCTACGGCGAGAGCACGCATCCATTACGGATACCGGCCTCACGGTTAGAAGATGTAAAAGCCTTTCTAGCAACTGGCGTTACCAATTATGCGATGCCCTTGTTTTCAAGCACAGTACGAGCAGGTTCACCAACTTCTGCCGATGATTATATAGAAGATTATATCGATTTAAACACTCATTTTAGCAAACAACCAGGGAGTACATTTTTAGTGACTGCCTCTGGTGATTCCATGGTCAATGCCAATATTCAAGATGGCGACATGCTAGTTGTGAATAAAGATATAAAACCCACGCACGGTAAAATTGTAATCGCTTCTGTGGCCGGTGAGCTGACTGTTAAGCGATTGGCAATCCTACCAGGAAGGATTCATTTAGTTGCAGAAAATCCTAATTATTTACCCATTGTTGTTAATGATGAAACGAGTTTAGTCATTTTAGGTGTTGTTACTCATATTATTCATTCCGCCACTTAATTGTAAAACCAGGAGAAAATGTATGCTTACTCTATTAAAGAAAATTTTAAATGCTCCTGATCCAAAAAAGGAATTAAAAAACCGAACAAAGCGCGTAGTTAATTTAGACAGAATTCGAACTATTGATGAATAATTAAATTCAAGAATGTTGGAAGTAGGGACGTTAGTAGTAAATAGCCAAGGAGGGCATGATTTATAGATATCTTCCGTTAGACCAGCATTGCCGATCATGGATAACTACATCTTATACACAGAGTAGCTCCCCATCTTATTCATCACTCTTAATCGTTAGCTATTAAAACAACAGTCAGTCAATAACTGGCTTAGGAATTTATTTACTCAAAATTCTGATGTACGGGATAAGGTGGGCAAAATGTCACAATCAATAAAACAGATTTTACTTGTGGAGGATGAACTTGAAACGCGCTTAATCATTCATCTCATGTTACATCTACGGCAATTCGAGGTGGATTTTGCTGAAGATGGCCAAGCAGCAGTGAAAATGGCTAACAATAAAGAATATGATTATATTTTGATGGATATTGGGTTGCCTAAACTAAGTGGAATTGATGCTTGTATTGCTATAAGAAATAATGAAGCACAAAAAATGCAGCTAAAAGTAACACCCATAATTGCTATTTCTGAGCGTGTTCAACTTCCTGAGATTGAACAATGCCTTGAAGTAGGTATGAACGCTATTCTCCTCAAGCCAATACAACCCCAATGTTTTGAACGATTAATAACTTCTTTAGAGAAAGAATCTTCTTATTGAGAGGAGAGAGTAATTAGACTTTATATTCAACTGAATAGTGCAACTTTAGACCGAGAAAAACATTAGGTTTTAAAACACCAACGATGTTATTTTTGTCCCAGACAAATGATGAGAAAAGAGCGGTTGCATTAAAGAGTTGAATCCGCGCCTCCACAAGCTTCGATAAGTCTGATACATATATTTAATCAGGCCCAAAGAAGTGGTAAGAGAAGAATTGGTGGGCAAAGGTTTTCTTTCCCTTCTGTCAACGTATAAATTATTTTAATATTAAAAGAGAAGACGATATTAACAGTGAAATCTGAGTACATCATAATAATCAACTCCGACAAAAGATATTAACTTAACACAATTATGGTACTTTAGTTGGATACTGAAAGTGAGATCTTATTAAAGCATTCCACTCAAGGAGAGAATCACATGAAACGTGTATTATTTGTCGGACAGAAACCGGAAACAGTCGATTTTTCCGACCCCGCTTTACCACCAGGCTTCAATGCAGAGAAAATCCATATTGGGATTGCAATTGGGATTAACAAATTGGAAGAACGCGGATGGCAAGCGGATGAATGTATGATCACACCCGACGAAAGGGGTTGCTCAACATTAGAGAAGCAGCTTACATCGACAAACTATGATTGCGTGGTCATTGGTGCTGGCATGCGACTACCATCTAAAGGATTAGTAATGTTTGAAAAGGTGATCAACCTTGTACATAAGGCTGCGCCTACTGCGGCGATTGCTTTCAATACGAGACCGGAAGACACCGCAGATGCGGCTGCAAGGTGGTTACAAGCAAATTGAGGATGTGAAGGGCGGGGGACACTAATTCGCTCAAAGAAGGCAGTGGGGGTAATCTTCCTGCCAGTTATCACATTTACTCTATCTGCTTTTTGTTTAACGGTTTTTTCATGCGTTACCCTTAGTATTCAATCTTTGTTTTTATGTTGATTTTTTGGCTTAGTGTTTTATGTACTGGACAACGATCGGCAATCTGCTCCAGACGTTCTTTCTGTGAACTGGATAAGTTACCTTTAACAGTGACGGTGCGTTTAATTGTTTCCATATAACCTGTAGAGTCATCACAGGCATCACAATCCTTTTGATGCAGGCGCGTATGGGAAAGCTCAACCTGGACAGAGTCCAATGGCCATTGGTTTTTATTAGCAACAAGACGAATGGTCATTGCTGTACAAGCACCCAGGGCAGCCAGAAGATGCTCATAAGGATCGGGACCCAAGTTTTGTCCACCGACTTGTTCTGGTTCATCCGCTAACCACTGGTGATCGTCGCTGTAGACTCGTTGTGTAAACAGGTGGTCCTTTTCTTCAACGACAACATGGCCCTCAGCAACTGATTTAGACGGTTTTTCTTTCTCTGGCAAGTTAACAAGATATCGGCTTGCCCAGGCAGTGATTACTTTAGCAGCATACTGAGCGTCTTCTTGCCGACTCAATAAATGATCGGCTTTATCCAGACTAATAAAACTTTTAGGGTGAGCGGCTGCTTTATAGAGTTTTTCTGCCTCATCAATGGATACGATTTTATCAATGGGTGAATGCATAATCAGTAAGGCCTTACCGTTAGTGCTTCTAATCGTTTGCTGATATTGATCAATATCCTCAAGAAACTGTTTTTTAATTGAAAACTGCTTTGGGCCCAGGTTGACTTTGGCACTGCCTTTGTTTTCTATTTCAGTCAAATCAGCAGAAAAATGTTCTTTGACATGTTGTGCCGTGGCGGGTGCGCCAATGGTCGCAACCGCCTGGACTTCTTTAATCTGTTTTGCAGCCAGCAAAACCGCAGCGCCACCCAGGCTATGACCTATAAGCATGACGGGTGCTTGATACTCATTCCGTAAAAAATCAGCCGCTGCAACTAAATCGTCTACATTAGAAGAAAAGTTTGTTTCAGAAAAATTCCCTTCACTACGTCCAAGGCCAGTAAAATCAAAGCGCAATACGGCAAATCCATTTAGGGCCAGCTCTTTAGAGATGCTTCGTGCTGCTGCTATATCTTTCCCACAGGTAAAACAGTGTGCGAATAACACATAGCCGAAGCATTCACTGACAGGTAGCTCAAGCTTACCTTCAAGTTTTATATTGTTACTGTAAAAATAAATAGTTTTTTGCATAGAATTTCCTTATTAAACTTATCTTCCCTGGAGTACTTTTCTGGCTCGATAGATTAATACAAATGCCTTCGTTTATGCTACTTTGAGCATCTCGCATATTTCATCAAAAGACAATTGTTCAAAGAGGTTATCGATGTATTTCTTAAACCTACTCCAAAGGTTGAAAGCAAATTAGAAGCTAAACGTATTGAGTTTGCTGACTTTAATGCTTCTCTTAAACGCATTCAAAAAAACATGCTAAGAAAAAAATAAGTCAGGGATGCCCCTTTGTGCCCTAAGCAATTCTCGGAAATATTCAATAGAGTACCTCCAAGAATTCGTGCGAAGCAGGGAGGTAGCTTTATAAATATGGGGTTAAATGAATACGACGAGCAGCAAGTCCAATAAGAGCAATGACACAAAAGCTAGCCCCCATATAGAATGTAAAAGATGGACTGGCGTATTCCCACAAAAATCCAGCCAGCATACTGGCTACCAGCATCATTAACCCGCTTGCTAAATTAAAAAATCCATAGGCAGTACCACGTAAATCGATAGGTGAAACATCGGCTATCATCGCAGCCAATAAACCTTGAGTCATGCCCATGTGTATCCCCCAAAGAGAAGCACCTGCCATAACAGCTATCCACTGATTAATTGCAAGCAGTATATCGGCAACCATTAAGACCAATAGGCCTATCATTAACAGCCTGGAATGACTCATGTTATCAGCAAGTTTTCCGAATGGATAAGCAGAAACAGCATAAAAAAAACTCATGATAACCATTACAAAAGGTGCTGCAGCAATTGACATTCCAACATTCATTGCACGTAACACAAGAAACGCTTCACTAAAACGGGCAAGGGTGAAAATTGCTCCAATGGCAACAAGCCACCAATAAGCCATACCTAAACGAGATAGATTTTGACGCTGAAGCGGATTGATGCGCTTTTCATTCGGCTTCTGGATTTTTGGTTCAGTTACCCCAACAATAAGGAGTAAAACAGATAAAATTCCAGGAATGACTGCAATCCAGAATACTGCTCGGAAATGATTAGCAAAAAATACCATCAATCCGCCTGCTAATAAAGGACCCAGTACGGCACCTATTGTATCCAGTGATTGACGAAGCCCAAATGAGCTGCCCCTTAGATGACAGGGTGCAATATCAGCAACCAGTGCATCACGAGGAGCTCCTCTGATCCCTTTTCCTACTCTATCGAGTACTCGGGCACATAAAACAACCCCACTGGTCGGTGCTAAGGCAAACAATGGTTTTGATAAAGCACCCAATGCATAACCAATAACAGCGAGCGCTTTTCTTTTACCTAAATAATCACTCAATATACCTGAAAAAATTTTCACAATAAGTGCAGTGGATTCTCCTACCCCTTCAATGACACCAATTGTAAAGGTGCTTGCACCTAAGGTAGTCGTTAAAAATAATGGCAATAAGCTATGAATAATTTCTGATGAAATATCCATTAGCATGCTGACAAATCCTAAAATCCAGATGCTTATCGGAATCTGTGATAAAACCGAATTTGATTTATTATTCATGGTGAGTACAAGGTTTCAGTTATTTATTTATAACACTCAGCGAAACAAAACGTCGATTTTTTTAGTCGGATCTCGAGTTAAGCATTTAACAATCTATTAAAACTTAGCCCCCTTTGGATGTCAGCCACCACTCTATGAGAGGAAGGAAGTTTCCCTTCATCGTTTATGTGCTCTCTCTTTTCTGCCAGGGGTGTTGAGAAATTAGGTGGTGCTGCTTAATACTCTGCATTATATTTATAACGTTAACAAGGCTGTGACATTACCCAAAATATCTGGGAGATATTATGGACATTATTTTACCTGATCGAGTGAAGCTTCATTATGATCAAGCAGGTTCTGGCCATCCGACGTTTATTTTTGTACATGGTGGTGGTGCAGATACATCACATCTTGCGCCCCAATTTAATTTTTTTTCTGCTTATGGTACGGCTATCAATATAGATTTGAGAGGATATGGAAAAAGCGATAAACCAAGAAAATATGGGACTATCGAGCAATATGCCGAAGATATAGCATATCTTTGCCAGCACTTGGATATTAAAAAACCCATATTGATTGGCCATAGCATGGGTGGCATGGTCGCTGTAGAGTTTGCAGCCAAATATCCATTGCTTCCTTCAGCGATTGTTTTAATCAGTTCTGGAGTATTGTTTCCTAAGGCAGCCTTAGACGACGAAGAAAATGTTCTTCGAGGTCTTAAAAGCCCTACTTATCGTACCGCCATTCAAAAACTGATTGACCAAATTTGCCTACCGTCTGATCAGTTTAAATCTCATATAGAAGACACTTTTTTTGCAATTTCACAAGCGCAATGGATCTCCCATTTTGAGACAATGTTTGCTTGGAATAAACTAGCCCCTAATCGTGTAAAAACTTGCAAATTACCCCTGTTATACATTGAAGATAGTGGTGGATGCTATAGTGATTTAACTCTTTTTTCAAAGCTTTGCCCTCAACTAATTATCGGCAAGGTTGTGGGTGCAGGCCACTTTCCGACCTTAGAGGTGCCCGACCAAGTGAATAGCATGATAGCGCATTTTGTAAAAATATATATTACGAACAGAGGGCTATTAAAATAGTTAGTCAATTAACAGGATATTGCCCTCACGCCGTACACCATTTTTGAGAATAATTCACACAAAAGAGCAATGTTTCCAGATTAGAAAGGGGGCAGTAAACCTGGTTGGAAAACGTTACAAAATTATGCTCGCGCCTGTGGGTTTGAAAGTTCAATGAAAGTTAACGATTTAAATTCAGAACGCCATAGAACATAAATGACAATTTCTGATTATTATGGAGCAATATTTCATTGAGGATTAATGGATTTTCGCTGCCAAGCTTCTTTCGATAGCTCCCATACTTCATGCTCTTTAAAGTCAGGATCGACAAATTTAGCTGGCTTGGTATATAACAATCGAGCTCCCATTTTATCTTTAATTCGATGAGATGGGCCATTACCTACGGCATTGGTGAAAACCATTTTTTCAAACCCCAGGACGTCAAAGGCGTAGTTTGTAATAGGAACTAACGCTTCTGTCATAATGCCCCGACCCCAAAATTTCTTGCCTAGCCAAAATCCACGGTTATCTGGATTCGCTTTGCGCCTCAGTTCAATAGCACCTATCAATTCGCCAGGGGATTTTTGGAGAAATATACCCCATAGCCATCTTTCTTTACCTAAATAAGGAATGATTTCTTGGTTTAAATAATCCCGAACACCTTCAGCTGGGTATGGCCATGGCACAGAGGCAGTTAAATACCTTATGACCTCATAATCTATGAAATATTTTTCATAGTTTGGTAAATCCGCCTCAGTCATTTCGCGAATAATCAAGCGCTCAGTTTTAAAAGTTGGGATCATGTTGCTTTCCAATTAATGATGAGTATAAATAACGATAGAGTGTAGGCTTGGAAATTTTTAAACTTAACCAATTTATTCGATTTCGCGCTAAACGCCAAACAACCAAAAGGTCGCCAAGAGGAGCAATTGAGTATCTATAAGGATTCTCGAAGATTACTATTTCCTCTTTTAGAAACATACATTTCAGAATCAGCAAGAGCCATTATATCTCCAAGTGTTTGATGCTGTTTGGGATCATATTGGATTACACCCACACTGAATTGAATTGTATAATCGGTTGTTGTTGCAGATTTTAATGAATCTTTTAAGCGTTGAATAATACCAGATACATCTTTTTGGTTTAGTCCGGAACAAAATACACAAAACTCGTCACCACCTAACCGTGCGATTACGTCATAATAGCGAAAGTTTTGGAGAAGACAGTTTGCAAAAATTTTTAATACCCTGTCACCTTCCGCATGCCCGAATTGATCATTGATGGACTTAAATTGATCTAAATCAAAAAATAATAAAGTGAAAAGCTGATTTTCACGTTGGCACTTTTGAAACAAATAGGAAGCTAGCTTTAAAAATCCCCTACGGTTAGATAACCCGGTTAATTCATCAGTCATAGAGAGCTGCAATTGCTCCAAATCCATTTCGACCATTTGAGCAAGATCGTAAATCACATTATGGTCAACTTCATTTCTTGCTCTAGGCTTATTATCAATTAAGCAAATCACACCTACATTATATCCTTTGATTTTTAAAGGACAGCCTACATAAAATCTGAAATTGGGTTTCCCCAGGACAAAAGGATTATCATGAAATCGCTCATCTTTGGTTGCATCTTCAACGACCATAATTTCATCTGAAAGAATCACATGGCCACAGAATGATGTCTTTCTTGCAGCTTCTTTTATGTCAAAACCTTGTGTAGATTTCATCCATTGGCGCTCTGCCTCTAGAAATGAGATAACAGAAATAGGAACTTCAAAAAGCTTGCATGCAATACGTGTTATTCTATCGAAGCGTTCCTCTTGCTCCGTATCTAGTATTTGTAATTTATAGAGAGTAGCCAAGCGCTTGGCTTCATTTTCGGGTATGTCTGGAGGAATCATATTGTCTCTGCAAATCAATGTAAAATATCCATATGAAACATTATAGTTGCCCTTTCGGGTATCGACAGGAAAGGGGACAAAAATTTTATTAACAACCGGAATATAAATGGGCAGGGCGTGTGTAAACGGGTTAGGGCTTGACGCTTGTATTCAATAATCAAAATTGAAGCCCTGCCTGAGATTTTCCTACTTGTACAAAGAACCTCTTATATTTTTTTATTGGTACCTGCTGGTCTTAAACAATAAGGGGGAGGATTGGGATTAGTTGTTGAACAATTACCTCCCGCAACTTTATTTAATTCTTTAGTGGATAGTTTTTTACCTTGTTTTAGAGGTTTTTCTGACTTGAGTGATTTTCTATTCATAGCAAACTCCGCACGGCAGTTCAAAGACAATATTCAGTTGTCACTGTATAATTTTAGTACATATCAGTGTCTTTCACATTATTGGTTTGGTATGAGGTTATATCCATCAGAGGTAGGGCCTGACTTGGTAGATAATTAGACTCCTGTCAAGAAAAGCAGGGGATATCTGGAACAAAGGGCGCCTCAAAAAGATGAACGATTATTCATTCCACGTTAAGGGGCATGGTTACAAGTACTGGATATTTAGCGGATTTGCGAAAGAGTTTTAAAGCAAGCGTTGGCTTTTTTGCCTGAACACGAAAAATTTGCATTTAATCCACATAAATTAAGGCATACTTTCTTGAAGAAAGTCACTGATAAACAGGGGAGTTAAGATGAGATTTATATGTAATATAGATAAAACAGATCGCATAAATCGGATAATAATTGGTTTAGCACTGTGTATTGCGGCACTGTTTGGAATGGGAAAATATTTTTATATTGCATTAGGACTGGTATTGATCATAGAGGGCATTGTTGGTTGGTGCTCTATCCCCTATCTGCTAGGTAAGGTCAAGCGGCTGTTCTTAAGACGATAAAAGAACGAACTCTTGCTGGTCTTGAAGCTGCTCGGGGGGCGGCAAAGATGATGTGGGGAAGACTACCACGATGCAGAGACTTCATCATTGTTTAACGAGTCTCTTTCTGGCATGAATGAGATTGATCCTGAAAAGAGTAGTTAAAAAATAACTCAGTAAATCGCATTGCCAGGTTAGGCTAGATAGGCGGGAAAACCCAAATCTGAAATAGCTGGGACATTAAAAATTGGTAGAACGTCTGTTCGACGCACATTATTGTTAGATAATAAGGAATCATTTAAATGGGTTATCAATTAGAGATTATTACGGACACGTCATTGATGGAGGAGCAGAATAAAGTTGTTCGAGAAGGCATCATTAGTTTCAATGAGCCATTTATAGGTAGTAAACCAAAAAGATTTTCAGTTTATGCTAAAGACAAAAATCAGATAATAGGCGGGGCTATTGTTTATGCTCATACAACGTCAATTTATATCGATGTCCTGTGGGTAGACAATAACTATCGAGGCTCAGGTATTGGGACAGATTTATTAAATGCTGTCGAACAAGAAGCCTTGAAGAGAAACATTAGCGAATCAACTTTAGACACATTTTCTTTTCAAGCTGAAGAATTTTATTTAAAACAAGGATATACCCATTTGGGAACTATTAAAGATTACTTAGAAGGTTATGACCGTATTTATTTAAGAAAAAAACTGAGATGAAACCAATGAGAGTGGGTTAATTAAAATAACCATGATGATCTCCAATGCTGTTTATATCGTGAACAGGAGCCTTTTTTACCAGGATCCCGGCCGGGGTCAAAGGGGGGCCTCATGATAACTAATGCTCCTTTTAATCAGTTAAACTCCAGTTAGTTACTTTAGGAAGACACTCAAATCCTGGACTTGCAAAATAATAACCTTGCATGAGTGAAATTCCATTTTCTTTAAACCACCTGGCTTCTGCGGCTGTTTCTATACCTTCAGCAATAATTTTTATGTTTAGTAGCTTTACAGTTAAAATAATTCCTTTAACCATAGCTTGTTTTACTGGGTTAGAATTAATATTACGAACCAATTTAATATCAATTTTAATGAAATTCGGTTGAAAATCAGAAAGCAACCCAAGACCGGCATATCCCGCACCAAAGTCGTCAATGGCAGTTGCAAAACCCCGGTTTTGATAATACTGAAAAATAGTAAGTAACTTTTTTGGATCATGAATTTGTTCACTTTCAGTCACTTCGAAAATAATTTTTCCTAAGGGAAAATTTGCTTTTTCTGCGGCGGCTATAGTAGTTCTTATACATAGTTCAGGTGAGTAAATTGCATTTGGTAAAAAATTAATTGAAATACATTCCTTCATTCCAAGTTTTTGAGCAAGAAAAATACTTCGTATACGGCATTCTTGATCAAATCGATAACGATTTGTATCGTTAACTTTGGAAAGAATCTCTTCTGCCCCTTCTCCTTTTAATCCTCGAACTAAGGCCTCGTATGCAAAAATTTCTTCTTTATTAACATCAACGATGGGTTGAAAAGCGAAGGTAAAATCAAATTTGAGATTAGTTTCACATAATCCACAGGCAGGATTTAATTGATCCTTTAAAGTCCTTTTTTTCAAAATTAGTTCCTTTTAGGCCTAGAGTTTACGTAGCTTATAGGGTTCTTTGCTCTTTACCACGGCATTTAATGGTTTGAGTCCCTGATTACCAAAATAGGTATGACCCAAATCACTATAATGTCTAAAGAAAAGTTCTGACAGACATTTTACAGGACTTTTTTCGGTTAAAAAAAGTATGGCCAAAAAATCAGCTTTAAAATCAGATATCGTTTCAATTCTGGCTAAAAAGCTCATGATTTTTTATCAAAGTCTTGGTCTGATTTTATAAATAACTCCCCTTTTGGCCCTATGTGTACGTAGACCAAATCCATTGAGTAGAGAAGCTTTGAAAGAGGCGCCGTTATTTATGGGATTCCAGTCCAATCGTATGCTTGTCAAGGGCACAATCGCGACTGTAACATAGAGGAGAGCTTCATTCTATTTGTTAAAGACTCCTATGGCTTGGATTAAGCTGGATACATCACAAACCAGGGCCGAAGAAATCGGTAATGCCTCAACTCATGCGATTGGAGCATTATTAAGTTTAGTCGCCCTTATTTTATTAACTCTATTTGCTGCCTATCAAAATGACAGCTTGAAAATAGTATCAAGTATTGTTTTTGGTTGTACTTTACTCTTGATGTATGTGTGCTCTACCGTTTATCACAGTATGACGGATCCAAAAATAAAGCATTTATTCCGTATCTTGGATCATGCGTCAATCTATTTGCTAATAGCTGGAAGTTACACACCATTTTTGTTAGTGACGCTTAATGGCTCTCTAGGATGGACCATATTCACCATTATGTGGTCTTTCGCTTTAGTTGGAATATTATTCAAATGGTTTTTTGTTCATAAATTTGACCTGCTCTCTACACTAATTTATCTTTTGATGGGTTGGATGGCTTTGATCCTTATAAAACCTCTTTATCAATTATTGCCGCCAGGGGGATTAACCTATATCGTAGCAGGAGGTTTATGTTACACGGTTGGTGTTATTTTCTATATTTGGGAGCGATTGATATTTAGTCACGTGCTTTGGCATTTGTTTGTCTTATCGGGGAGTATTTGCCATTTCTTTGCAGTATTATTTTATGTGATCATTGTTTAGTACATTGTACAATAAATGACAACTACTACATCACCAAGGTAATGTAGTAGTAAAAAATGCCTCTCGTTAAAGAGCCATTATATTCTGTGCTTGAGGACCTTTAGTCCCTTGCGTTACAACGAATTGCACTCGCTGTCCCTCAGTAAGCGTTTTAAAACCAGAACTTACAATCTCTTTAAAGTGGGCAAATACATCTGGGCCAGACTCTTGTTCAATAAAACCAAATCCCTTCGCTTCGTTAAACCACTTCACAATCCCATTTACTGTTGTAGACATGTGTATATCCTTTAATTTTTTATTAAAATGCCTTTAATAGGCGAAAGTAGCTGGAAACAGGTCAGCAATAAAACTACAGTACGAGGGATTAAATGAATAAAACGACGATTTGGAGAATGTAAAAAAGACATTTTTCTAGCTGAGGTAATAGTAGTACTATTTGTGTTAACAAGCTAGCTCTATTTTTTACAACGATTAAATTAAATAGCTTCAAAAGGTAGAGGCGTCAGCAAAGACTCTCAGGTTCAACTCAATAGCTGCACTATAAATTCATGTTCCCCCACCAACGGTTTGCCCTAGAGCTCTGGAACTTCCACCTTGATGCAAAATCGACAAAGGTTAAATCATACAATCAGCTGGATTAGAAGGAATACTTATCTTTCTATAAAACACGGAAAACGATACTTGCGGTATATCCACTAAATTTTATTCTGATTCCTTTGTAGAAGCTGAGGGCAGGGTAGCCAAAGGCTCTGTTGCAATAAATATAAAAGCTACAAAAAGACAAAATCAGCGCGTAGCTTAGTCATACCAATTAAACAACTGGTTAATAAATGAGACTTCATTACGAGTGTCCTACATCCAAATATTAAATTGCCCTATTTTTAAAAATAGGCATCACTTCAAACCATTTAATAGTGGCATAAGCTGTTTTCATGGATTGAAACCCTCTACGGGATTAATCAGCTGCTTGAGTTTTCCGTGATCTGGTTCAAGTCGGTTTTTACGATGTTTAATTTGGTGATGCTCAACGTTAGTTAACCTGTCTTACCAACTTGGAGTGGAGGGTTCATAACATGGGTGCCGCGGGTATAGATAGCCATCTACACCAGGCCCAATTGATTGACAGGCCCGCTCAGATTTTCACGTGACTGCGTAAGATCGGCTGTTCTTACTTTATCAAGCTGTTGGATAACCGCTAAATCACAGCTTCCCATACCAGCCGTCCATAAAAGAGTGCTAGTCGCTTGTGCACTCCTGCCCCGTACTAAAGCGAAATTAAAACCGAGACCTGAAGAAGACGAAGCGAGAGGAAACCAAGATTTATCATTCGTACGATAATTAGTGATAGTGAGCACTCTAGGCAGGTTTTCTTCATTAAAGGAAGGTAGAGGGTCAAATGATCGATCGGGCCTGCAATACTCGTGGGCGATGTGGGCAGGAACATCCCTTTGGGCCCTACCAACCGATAGCAAGCCCAATTCTCGGTCGTGATGACTCCATTGATCAAAATTGAGCACATAACTGTCAAGTGCTGTAATCAATGAATGAAAATCAAACTGCAATTTTTCACTGAGCGCTTTTGCTGAAGAGGATGTATAAAAGAATGTGGAAGTGCCCGGTGGTCTATATTGCTCTAATATTTTTTTAAGCGCCTCATATTCTACCGCTGTAAAGGAAAGCTTTTGATAATTGTGTTCGGTGGCTTGTTGTATTTTTGGACTGTTATGACCCACTATCGTTTGTAATTGACGAAACTCATCAACACTTAAATTTTTCAACACAAAACTCATATCATAATGTGAATTTTGGTAAGATACGCCATGTTGTTGATAAGCAAGCCCCGAAAGCTCAACCTCATCGATTTTTTCTAATAATATCGCTTTAGTTTCATTATCCATGTGTCTTTCTAACATGCGGCACATGTGGGTATCTTTAGCCCAATAGGCGTATTCATAAGCAGTACAATGAAAAGTTCGTCCTGAGTAGTCAGTAAATTTACCGGACATTCTGAGTAATGTTTGAATATCCTCTGATGATTGCAAAATAGCATTTGCTTCACTTTGTTTGCCTTTCGCCACATCAGTTAAAAGCTCGCGGGCTTTAAACGCAGGTAAAGCACGACATGCATCGACAATTTCTTTAGGAAGATTTTCCCATTGCACGTCGCTCAGTTTATTCAGGAGTACTTCGGGGGGAATATCAATCATTGAAACCAATTCATCTTGAGGCGTAGCCGCTTCTTGATGTGTTTGAGCGTCACTGCGAATCTCGTCAAAATAGTGTTTTTTTTCGCTTGTTATAGGCACAATATTCGCAAAATCGGTACAAATTAAACCCCTACTACTTGCAAAAAGGCCATTTTCGCCACGGGCTTCTGTATCCAGGAACATGAAATCATCCATGTGGGGATTTTCTTTGGTAGCGGTGACAGTACGGAAAGTGGTTTCAAATTTTTGTTGAATAGCGGCTTTATCATTTGGGATTCCATTATCCCCTGTGCTTAAATCACGTGATATATTAAATGACTTTTTATGAGCATTGAAAAAAGTAATAATCGCAGATTCCACATCATCGCCACGAGATAATGCTTGCGACACAATCTCGACGAGCTCTTGACTTAAGACGGGCGAGCTATCCAGAATCACCCCAAAATTTTTATCACTGATCTCTTTAGCTCGACAGTAGACGTTTAAAACACTCAGGTAAAATTGCGTTAAAATAGATAAACGCTCGGCTCTTTCCGCTGGATTGTCTGAAACTTCCAGATAAAAAGGTGAGCCTTGCAGGGTACTGGGTAGGTTCGGTGCACAAAGACCTAACAGGGCATTGATATACTCTATAGGCTGGGTATTTTCATCAAATCCCATTAACCTATCAATATAAGCTTTATCGACCACTTGCTCCTGGCGACGCTCATCCACCCTTTTTTTAAAAAAATCATCCGGTACATTATACTGCGCTGCTAGTGTGGTTTGGATCGTTTCAAACGATGCATTTTGCGGTAGTGCATTTAATACTCTAGCGAGAAGCTCTTCGCGTGGATTCGATTTTCCTAGTCGAACTGCAGGAAAAACCTCATGCATTTTATTATACAAAGGGGATAATGGGATGCCTTCACTATCATTGAATCTATTAATCGTAAACACTGGATTCACCACTCTGGAATAAGGGTCCTGAGTGAGCGGCCTTAATTGTACACTGTACAAATTTGAGGGCCGTGCGAGAAAGCTACTCACAACAGTTTTATAGCTATTTCGCATGCCAATGACTGCCTCAAGGTATAGATTGATTTGCTCCAAGCGTTCTTTTTTGGCTTGATACTGCATATCACCTTCTTCTAATAAGGAAAGATGAAATTCAAGCGTGCTTTTATAGGACTCCAATTCCTTGACGGCACCCCCTTCAAAAAATGCCTTTAATTCCAAGTCTGACTTACAGGTGTTATCAGTACTGATATCAAGGCCAGCAATAAAGGGAACCAGAAGGTGAATGCGGTTGGTTGAAGCATTAATACGGATGTAGCGAAAACTGCTTGGTTCACGCAAGGGTATTAGCATGATAAATGGCTTATGTTTAATCGAAATATCTTAATTATAGGCAATCTAAAAATTTTATTTGCCTGGCAATCGTTTAATGGCTGGAGCCAAAGCCAAGCTACATTTAAGAGCCAAATGGGTTGGTTTGCGAGACCCGTAGGTTCGCTTTCCTTTGTCTAACAAGCTAATAGGCGATTTTGATGGTGTAAATGATGGCTTAATAGAATAGAACGAAAGGAGGCTGTAGTATTTATTAAATAAGAATTTTTATTAAACAACAAGACTAAATATTCTTCGGGAAAAAATCAAAAGCATATATACTAGCCATTTTATAATCTCAAAGGATAATTATATGCCTACTAAAGTGTTAGATCTCCCTAAAACACATACTGTTAACTACTCCTCAAAACCGCTCAATGGCAACGATGAGATTATGGAAGTTAGTCCTCAAGAGTTTGCAGAGCAGTTTAATTTTGAGTGGCACGATGATTTATTTATTGAAGATACATGGGTGGAATCGTATCAAAAAAAGAAAAAGGAATTGCATACTTTAGCTTGTGGTTATGCAGTTTATTCAGACCTTTATCCTCAAGAACCTATTGATGAATCGGTTATTGCACGGCAAATGCCTTTTCTTCCAAGGGTAATTAAACAGCAACAGCAACTAGCCGAGAAGTATTTGAAAGAGATTGAAACAATTATACCTAATCTAGTGGTGTGTGAAATTAATGATCAAGTTGGTAAAGGCTTATTTTGGAGAGGTCCGGAAGTCCTAAAAAAGGGGACCGCAATAGCCTGTTATGCTGGAATCATGGACGCCTCTCTACCAGGTACAGACACTTTTTCGGGTTATGGATACACGGTTCCAGCACACCCTCTATTTAAAAATCATTCCCTTGGCGCTAGAGGTGTAATCAATGGATTTCAGGGCAATCATGCGCGTTTTATACAGCATTTTCCTGATGCAGAGAATCTTTCTCAACATTTTAAGTTAGATCCTGGTCTTCAGGAACAGGATATTGCCACTGCAAATGTTGAAGCACTTAATATCGTATATGATGGAATGCCTTTAGTCGTGCTCGTCACTACCGAAGATGTCTTACCTAATTCACAATTTGGTTTTGATTATGGGGCTAGTTATTGGGCAAAGGCTTATCAGAATTGCCAAATTGAACCTTTACTATTTACCAGGCATTCAGAAACGCTTGATCCTAAAACCTATGAAAGGTTGGATTTAAATCTAATTTTAGGTAAGGAGGCTGTATCTTTGCCCCTTATCAATATTATGAAATGCCTATTAGCAAATCAACCCTATACTGTTATGGATGCCAACACAAAGAACATCATTGAATTATCACCTACAAAGTTGACCACCATGGTGATTGAAGAACTTGAAAAGCAAAACGCAGCACCAAATACCATTGCATTTCATTTCTTAAATTGGTTATTGCGGATCAAGGAAGCCCAAAATTCTGGTGGAAACTATGAAAGTAAGTTTATTAATAAGATTCATTCTATATTATTAAAACATTGGCTACAAAACAGCTTTGATCACCGTATTTCCGCTAAAACAAAAATACCTTACATCGACAGGGTTATGAGCGCAATTACAGAATCGATGACCGCGGATCAAGTCTTTTTAGAGGTAAGAACGAAGCTGAATTTCACAGACGATAGAGATTTTTATACTAAGCAATTACGAGAGATGCGTAGTGAAATAATTAGTGCGATGAAAACTTATAACGACGACAAAGTAGCCAGTAAAATGACACCCCCTGAGGTGAAAAGCCTTTCCCTCTGAAAATCCTCTCTATGCACCTATTGTTGAGAATTACCCCTCGACGAGGTGAGAAACCTACATAGGGCTAGTGCTTGAATTTTGATTTTCTACAAGCACTGGCTCTATTTATTCTCAATCAAAGGTAATATTGCATCAATGGATTAGAGAATTATCAGTCATAGATAATCAGATTGGTTTAGTAGCCAGTTCGGTTTTCACCCAATTATGGCGTAGACGGGTCTGAAGACGAACTGACAAATTTGTGCGGTAGTTGGTCTATTCAAATTTTGTCGGGCTTGGGTAACTCATCAAATCGTTTCAAGTCTGCTAACTGGTCTTCCCAAGCCGAACGACTGGCAAAATAAATATGGGCAGTTGGCTCCAAAGAGCTATCGTTATCCAGTGATCCTGCAGGTAAAACGACCTGAGAATTGTCTTCCTGTCGAGGAAGCGGGCTTCCACAAAGAGTGCAAAATGCACGTTGCTTCCTTGTTCCCTTCAACGCGAAATAAGTGATATTGTTTTCACCACTTTCCCATACCAATAGAGCATTGCTAAAGAAAACATTTGCCCCGTGGATGGTACCTGTTTCTTTTCTACATCGACTACAATGACATAAATACATCGCTTTCGGTTTTTCTCCGGTGATGACATACCGACAAGAGCCACACAAACATTCACCTGCATATTGATTCATTATCGAAACTCCCAAATTCTCAAGCAAAAAATCCCCTTAAGTATACTTCTCTAAAAGTTAAAAAATAGAGAAACGTGAAGCATTAAAGCCCGCCCCTATGTTCGCCGCTGAGTTCTCTCTTGAGGATGGACTTCTCAACTTAGTCGAAATTTGAACTATTATTAAAAAATACCTTCTTTGCTATAGGAAAAAAATATGAAAAAGTCTCCAAGGAATCCTTCTAAAAATAAAAATAAGAAAATCGTTAAAAACGAGGATTTAAAAAATATTTCTGGAGGGGGTTTAAAAGATGCATTCAACCCACCTGGACACAATGAAGATTTGCCTGATCCTGGTGATGAGATTCGTCGAATACTTAATGAGAAACTTAACCGTTAGTAGCATGAATTATTTTAAATAGGCAACAAGAAACTCCGACCATCACAGCCTCATAGTCAACGCTTGAGTTTTGTATTTAACCATCAAAACTCTGCCCCCCCTGGTGGACTAAATCACGATCGCTTATGCCGTATTTGCAATACCAACGAACATATTGCAGCATGAGAACTCCATGAAAATGACGTCATTTGAAATCGATTGGATTTTTAGATATTTACTGCGCTATAAAAAATGCGCATTATAGCTTACTCTTTATTTTTGTAACGCAGCCCGAAATACTACCCGGAAATGGATTTTACCCATGCGAAAACTAGTTAAAATAACTATTGCACTAGTTATTTTGTTTTTTTTAAACAATGCCTACACAGGTATCCCATTATGGACTGTTATACCTGATCCAAATTACCCGACTAGTCTGTATCTCACTTCTATGAGTAAAGCAAATGTCGTCTATACCATCACCAACAAATCACACCAAACACATACGTTGGCGATGCAACCCATTCGAGGGGTAACTCAAATTACTTCAGGGGACAATTGTTCGAGTGTATTCACTTTAGCGTATCAAAAATCTTGTACACTGAGCTTATCAATTAATGGCAATCTTTTGACCGGCAATATACACGGCGGACCTGTTGTTTGTGAG
The DNA here is from genome assembly GCF_048553315.1 of Legionella sp. ST3F1. Taxonomy (NCBI): domain Bacteria; kingdom Pseudomonadati; phylum Pseudomonadota; class Gammaproteobacteria; order Legionellales; family Legionellaceae; genus Legionella; species Legionella sp. ST3F1. The sequence continues at coordinate 21,568 of NZ_JBLZIO010000020.1, forward strand.
CAGGGAGGTACCTTTGCGTGCTATCAACCCAGTTTTCCCAATGTCTTGAATATTACCTTTATCCCTATTGCAAGGTATCTAATTACGCCTGTAGCAGGGGTCAATGGGGCAATTAATCCTGATAATCCGCAGACAGTACTCGCTGGAAGTAGCTTAACGTTTACTGCCAGGCCAAACTCCGGATATCAGGTTGATCAATGGTTGGTAGATGGCGGTATCGTTCAAAAGGGAGGAAGTACTTTTACCCTGGCGCAGATTGATACCAATCATACCGTAGAAGCAACCTTTACCCGAAGCGGCACACTCTTTGCTGGCACAGCCGGTGGAGAAGTTTATTTCTCAATCGATAATGGCTTAAATTGGAATACGACAACAACTCCCTCACCTGGATTTTCAGTCAACAGTGTCTTTGCAACACCGAATACACTTTATGCAGGTAGTGCAGATGGTAAAGTCTACTACTCGACTAATAATGGCGTTACGTGGAATGCAACTGCAGCCGTTCCAGGTGGAACAGCGGTAAACAGTGTCTTTATTACCTCCATCGGCAATGTCTTAACTATTTATACCGGCACCCAAGACGGGCATGTGTATTATTCTATTGATGGAATAACCTGGAATGCAACAACTAATCCGGGGGCTGGCGCAGTCAATAGCCTTTTTATTACCCCTGCAAATACGCTCTATGCAGGAAGTAATGATGGTAACGCTTATTATTCTACCGATAACGGTACTAATTGGATTCAAATTACAGGGCCTGAATCCAACTTATCTGTCCCCATCCAAAATATTTTTGCGGCCAATAATCAGCTGTATGTCAATATTCGCAAAATTTCATCCAACAGTACCTTACCAGCCGGAACGGTTGATTTTGAATACACCTACACCAGTAATAGTTTGACGAATACCAACCCTACATGGAATTTATTATCGCAAATAACGTACACCTTATTTGTCAATGCAGATGCCAGTGCAATTTATGCTGGCACGCAAGATGGCTATATATTCTCATTAACCACAGGCGATGAGCTGGGATTTATTACCTATAGCCCTATCTCCAGCTTATTTTTTATAAGTTAATCTAGGGAACTCTTTCATGACAAAACTTAAATTTTTGTTGCCATTGGGGTTTATTGTTATGACTTCCTTTGCGGCTCAAACAACGACTATAGTCAGTTTACCTAACCCTGGGGCACAGTTACTTAGTAAAGCCCGCTTAATTAAGGGGGCTGCAGCAGACACTCAATTCTCATTTAATGTTTGGTTAAAATTACGTAACAAACAAGACCTGGATCAATTGGTTCAGGATGTTTATGATCCTAAAAGTCCACGTTACCAGCAGTTTTTAACGCGCGCTCTTTTTGAAGAAAAATTTGCACCCGGCCAAGAGGCAGAAGAAGAGGTATCTCATTTTTTTCTGAATCATGGGATGCAGGCCAAAATAGTGAATCACAGTATTCGGGTCACAGGTTCTGCGGCACAAATTGAACAGGCCTTGCACGTGCAAATGAACTACTATCGCTATAAGCATAAAGTTTTTCACGCCAATGCAGGCACCCCGAGACTATTGCCTGAGATTGCTCAATATGTGGCTGAAATTACAGGACTAAATACCCTACCCGAATTTCAGGAAAACATCGGTCATGCTAAAACGGAAACTCAAAGTACAACTCATGATTTAAATTTCCTCGCGAATAATTTCATCCCTACCGCACTCCCTACTACTATTTCCTTACAAGGATTTTCTGGCGCCAATCTACGAAAAACGTATAACGTAGGTAATATTCCTAAAATTAATGGAGTACGTTTAAATGGCTCCGGACAAACATTAATCATTGTCGATAAATGCGGTACCAATGGGCCTGCACAAATCTTAAGTGATGCGAATCAGTATTTTAAGATGAATGACATTGCTCCCTTTATCATTTCTGGCCCTGCAAAAAATTTTGCAATCGTGAATCCTGATGGAAGTCCTTTTACAAATTGTCCAAATGCATCCTCGTTCAGCAGAGAGATTGTCCTGGATATTGAAGCGTCGCATACCATCGCCTCAGGAGATAATACCGTTTTGGTTTTAGGTACTGATCAGCGAACTACTTTAATGGATGTCATTAATACCTTAATACAGAATAATTATACTATTGCCGGTTTTACCAATGCGTATGTAATATCGAATAGTTGGAGCAGCCCTGAAAGCTTTGATGCGGCACTTGAATCAAGTTTACAGCTTGCTGCCGCTGCGGGAATTAGTATTAACTTTTCTTCAGGTGACTGTGGTGATAATACCTATACCAATGCAGGCAAATGTAATGGCTCGTGGCCTTCAGCCCCGACTGTCGATTATCCGTCAAGTTCAGCCTATGTGACAGCCGTTGGTGCAACCGCTTTGTTTGTCGACAATCATTACAATTATGCTTTTGAAACCGTTTGGGGAACTGTGGAATCGGTCGGTGGGGTATTATCATACACCGGAGGAACCGGTGGTGGAATTAGTCAATTTTATGGGCCAGTTCCCTGGCAAAGTTCGATTAGCAGTTTTACCGCAGGAGGCTATGGCGTTATAAATAATTTTGGCAACCGTCGTGCTTTGCCAGATGTTGCCATGTTAGGTGATCCTCGTACAGGTTTATTGATTATTGCTAATGGGACAGAAGTACAAGATGGCGGTACCAGTTTAGCGTGTCCCTTATTCTCTGCAACGCTGGTATTAGTGAATCAGGCACGCAGCCTTCTCAATAAGGCCACACCCATTGGTCAAGCAGCACCTTATTTATATCAGCAAAATAATCTTTTATTAGCGAACAGGGCAATTAATCTTATTATTCCACCGAGCCTAATGATTAATGGCGCTACTCAACCCCCTTCAACATTAATACATAATACACCCGCTCCCGCTTCGTCATTTACAATTGCTAATGTGACCTTTGGCTGGGATTCGTCTCTAACACTTGAGCCAGAAAATCAATTTTGGAATGATGGAGTAGGCGTGGGCTCGCCGAATATCCCTAATTTTGTAATGGCCATGGCCAATATGTAATGGATTGATAATGTAGAAAGGGCTTGAATTTTGTATTTAACCATCAAAACCAAAGTCCTGTCCCCATCGTTTTGAAAAGCATGCAGCAACCTTCCAAATGTGAAGTATATATAACGATAAAATTACCGATGTGATACGGTGTTCCGAGCTTGGGAGTAACAAAATAGGTTGGGTGATAAGGTCGGGCACAGGACCCGACCGATACTGCATCAAGCAAGAATGGCTGTTTTCAGAATTGGACCTTCGTCTACGCTGCTTTTTTCTCTCAGCACTGGCGCATAGAGCAATGAGTAACGGCAGCGCAAAAATCGAGAAGCATGAGAGCCTGGGTTCTCTATATGGGAAGGCTCTTCCTCTTGTGAAGGATTTGATAAGTCCTTAAACACCCTTACTTCCTCATTAAACGCATTTAAAAACTTTAAAAAATTAGCAGAAAATTGACAGGTTTCTGACAATTGACTAATTTTTTCCAGTTCCGCTATGATGAGGCTAATTTGCTCAGGATCAGCATTCTTGTCATTGAATCTTGCTGCACACGCAAATTCAACCTTGAGTTTATATAATCTTGCATAAAGGTTGCTTTCCAAATGCTGCATTTTAATGTGCTTGAAATCCAGGGCTTCAAGTTTTTCAATCAGCACATTGGCACGCTTTAACAAGGAGGCATTTTTTTCGTTGTTCGAAAACCCTTTCAATGTATCAACCAACGCCTCTTTTTCTCGATCTAATTTTCCAAGCTCGCGGTTCTCCTTTTCCCAATCAATGACATAATTCTCGTCCATTTCAAACGCTTCCTGATTTCTATCCTTTAGAAAACCTGAAACATTATTGAGCACGGAGTCAGTGAGGGCTTTAATGGAATCTTGCAGTAGTTGCTGACGCATGTTGGGTTGATTAGTGGCGCTTGCACTATTAAGCACTTTGCCAAATTTAACGGGTTTTGCCGGTTTTAATTCGTTACTGGTCGGCTCTAACAATTGACTTCTTTCATAACCGTCGTCGGAATCATAAGGGGCAACCGGCGTTTTCAACCTTTCTCTTAACAAGTCATTAAGTGGCGCGTCAATTTCTTCTGATAGGCGGAAAGTGCTACGATCATCTTGCAATCGCTTGAAAATGTGCATTATTTTCCGTCCGCCACCTGTCCTCCTGGTCATTTCTTCGCGCTTCTCATCTTTGCTTTCTAACTCAGATACGGTTTTATTACCATCTTCCAGGAACGTGACATCGCGCTGTATTAGAGGCATGGCAGGAATGACCGCTTGTTGGGCATTGAATATTGGTTTTAAGGCCTGACTGACAAGTAGCTCGTTAGACATTTTGTCCAAGGCGTCCTGACATTCCGGTGATAAACTGGCAAAAGTTTTCTTTAAACGGCCAATTTCGCTGCGTGAAAAAACGGATAAAATAGCATGGCAACCGGAGTAATCTTTGAGCTCGTCAAATAGATAATGAGCTACCCAAATCCAGCGCTCTATAATAATGGCTCTTTCTTCAATTGAATTGGCATCCAAAATAAGCCTTCCCACATAATCAGCCAAATTATTGTACTGGGCAGTATTGGCCATAATGCTGGGGGAACTCTTGAAAGCCCAGGGAGAAAATAATTCCGACGCTCGAATGTTTAAAAATAATTCTTGATCAATCCTTGCGATGGTTTGCGCGTAACGTATGATAACTTGCTTATTTAAATTTCCGACTTTGGCTGCAAAAATAGGGTTTGTTCTGATTTTGCTTTTCACTGCAGGATTCATAAGAAAGTCATTAAACGCTTGAAGGTCTAAGTTATTTGCCTTGAATCGGCTGATTATTTTTTTAAGGAGCTCGACGGGATTATGGTCGTCTTTGATTTGTTTCCTTTTGATGCTTATTTGATCAAATAGAGGTTTGCAATCGGGCGGTGCGGCTTGGAACGCTGCAACAAAACCCTTATTAAATTTTTCAAAAGTTTGCTTGCCCTTTGGGGTGTAATTAGCTTGCTTTAATGTATTATAGGTTTCTGCCATTTCTTTATACATGGCCGCGAGTGCTATTTGTTCCTTTTTAACCCGTTTTTGCAGACTATCTAATTCGTCCAGACTAGAAATTTCGGGAAGTTTTTTGCTGAGGTATGCGTTTAGACTCTCGTATTTTTCCAGGTACTTTGCCTGGTATTCAGAAAGTGCAGTAATATATCGTTTCATTTGCGTTTTCTTCATCGGCTACCTCTTGTTTTTGTAGTTAAAACTTAATGTACAGTTGTATAGTAAGGTATGGCATGCTCCCTTGCAAAAACCTGGTTGAATTATACTAGATTAATTTATAAAGGGTATCTGTCTATGCGAGAATAAAATATTATTTTGGTTGTCTAAATTTCTTTTCCTAAAACCCGTAACCGGGAATACGGCGACTTGCAGCAGAAATCTTTCGAAATTAGAGGCCTGTCAAGTGACAATTGAGAGCAAATGGGGGTAGGGTTTAGACTATTAATCCCGTTAAATAGCTTAAAAAAGCTGAGTCTGGAATAGATAATTTTTCAACCTATCTTGTTCCCCTCAGCCGCAGTTTTTCCACATAACCTATGTGATTATTCTACAATTTCTGTTACCTTTTAGCTTGTATTATCCATGTCAATATGGAAAACGATTAACTACATTATCAAGTTATTTAAAGGATGAAGAAATTGATAAAAAATAAATATGGGCTTCTCTTGGCTTTCGGATTAACTTCGATTGTAGTCCAATCCAGTATTGCTGGTGTGTCAACAGTAAAAAAGCAGACTGTATGGAAAGATCAAGTGGAAAAAACGGAAAGTAGGGTCTGGAAGCCGCTTGTTGCTTTGTCTGCTGGAGCAGCTTTTAGTAACAAAATAGGTCGTTCAGAATTTATTCCTATTAGAGATCCTATTGAGGATCAATTTTTTAGTTATGCGGCAGACCGTTCAACGCAAGGAAAATTTATTTATGGCGCGTCTTTGGGAATAGAATTCTTATTAAATCCCAAATGGTTTTTACAAACGAATGTGAGTTATTATCAACCTATGAAGTTTCATGCCCATGGCATAGTGACGCAGGGGGCGGATGCACTATCAGTCGATTCATTTTCTTATACCTATGATATCCAGGTGCGGCAGGTATTATTTGAAAGTAAGTTATTATATAACTGGCTCTACCGCTCAATGTCTTTTTATCCCTATATTTCAGCCGGTATCGGGGTGGGGTTGAATTCAGCCAGAAATTACAATGTCAATATTGTTCCTCCATTCACTACCTTTAGTAATCAATTCACGAATGAGCGAAATACGTCTTTTTCTTACAAAGTAGGTCTGGGTGTTGATTATGAGGTGGCTACTCATGTTCGAGTAGGGGTTGGCTATCGGTTTGCCGACTTTGGCAGAGTTCAACTTGGAAATGCTTCAATTAATCAAGTTCCGACATTAAATAATTTATCACAGTCTCATTTATATACCAATGAAGTACTGGGACAGATAACAGTGGTAATTTAAACGAATCTGGAAAATTGATTGATTTAATGATGACAGGCTTATTTCCACTTTAGAGATTGGCTTGGTACTGAAATAACGAAATCGCTGTTTCATTTGATAACATAACTAACTCAAAGGATGAGTAATGAAATACAACGCTTGTTTTTATTCGATTGGTTTGGCAGGATTTTTGGTGTCGATGACGAGTCATGCCCTACCTTTCACGATTATTCCTCAAGGGACTTTACCTACATCAGTTAGCCGAGGAGGAAGTGTTGATGCGGCCTATACTGTGACAAATAATACGTTAACAACTCGTGTTAATAATTTTGTGAGATGGTTTCCTCCGAATGTGACTCAAGTGCTTGAACCGACCGATCCAACCGTTTGTACGAGACAGTTTACTTTAGGGCCACATAATTCGGTTAATCAAAGTTGCACCTTAAAGCTAACTATATCGGGTGTGGTAAATGGTAATGATCCTGATCCTACGCATCATTTATTCGTTTGTTTTCCCGGAGGAAAAACCTGTGCGGGCCCGACGCCGGCTAATTCATTAAATGTGAGTGAAGCGAGTAATGGACAAAGTCCCACCAGGCTGTCTACGGCTGTAGGGGGATATCAAGTTGGTGCGGATAGCTTCCCCCTTGCTTATACCAGTAGTGACAATGGAGCGACGTGGACTGCCTCAGTGCCTCCTACTACAGGTCTTCTGGGAGTAACTTTCTATTTTGGTGTCGGGTGTAATGGAACGTTTTGTTCAGCAGTTGGTTTTTATGTGGATGGTTCTGGAGTCCAACTTCCGGTTTCCTCTTCAAGTTCAGATAGCGGCGTTACCTGGAGTGATCCCTATTTTCTTTCAGTAAATGGTCTTCCTCCTGCTGGGCCAGGTAGTCAAACCTATACTCCAGCTATTAGTTGCTCTGGCAGTAAATGCTCTGCTGTGGGCTTCTATGAAGAGCCAGGAGGTTCTCATAAGCCACTGACTTATTCCAGCTCTGATAACGGTGTTACCTGGTCAGAACCCTATCTTCCTTCTACAGCCGGGTTACCAGCGTTACAAAACCACTTTTTGGGTACTGTCAGCTGTACTGGTACGAATTGCACCGCTGCTGGCTTCTACAATACCGTATTAAATCAACGCCAGCCTTTAGTTTATCGCAGTACTGATAATGGGGTGAGCTGGTCGGCACCAATTATCCCCTCTGTAGCAAGCTTACCGGTTGGTAATAGCAATCCTAAAATACTTGGGATAAGCTGCTCAGGAAATAATTGTACTACCATAGGGCAATTTGATGATCCTGTTAACTCGATTCCATTCACCTATTTAAGCTCTGATGGTGGACTGACCTGGTCTGCTGCGCATGTACTATCTATAGCGGCTCTTCCCGCGGGAAATCAGGGGGCAATACTTAATTCGATCAGTTGTGTAGGAAATAATTGTGTTGCAGTCGGATATTATGTTGATAATGCCACTAACAGACAATCGGTTTATTATACGAGTGCCGATCGGGGGGTGACCTGGTCTCAAGCCTTATTTCCCCCGACAACAGGTATTCCTCTTACTGCCACAGATACAGCCTTATACAGTACTTCTTGCATTAATAAAACTTGCTCTGCCGTAGGTTCTTATAATATAGGTGCTACAACATTTCCTTTAACGTATTATAGCGTTGATAACGGCGCAACATGGACCATTTTTTTACCAAGCTTACCCTCCACCCCTGGCACTATTTCTGGCGGTCTTTTTGGTGTAGGTGGCTCACAAAGTGGTGTTTTACTCACCTAGAGATTATCCATTAGCCGGTTTTCTTCGGTGAGGTCAGGGCTTGAAGGTTGTATCCATGATCAAAGTTCAAGCCCTGATCCCATTGCACTGGAAATCCAATTCCCAAATAAGTTGCCCTGTCTGTTCGATGGCCTGCTGCCCCGCAATTAATAAGTTAAAGCCAGCCTTTTTTCCTGGGGCATATCTTCAACGACATTTATAGTATTTTTCAGGGTATTGAATACGTAAACCGCAGTGGGGATGACCATTGAGCATATAAGGGTTGTTGCGATTGGAGTACCCAGCATGGCTGCTACTGCGGTTAACGAGCCTAATTCGATTAAAAAACTTGATGTATCTTTCAAAAAAGATCTAATTCTTGGGTTTTCTTCTAAAAAAGAACTTTCCTCAATGAAATCCTGCGTTATAACCTGAGGAAAAGCGCCCAAGAAATAGGCTAGGGCACCTATCCCAGCGAATGTGGCGAAAGTACCCGCTGTGCTTGCCATGGCAGGGCTAAAAAAAGAAAGGCTATATTTTCCTATAATTCCGCTAGCACCATTGACTAGAGCTCCAATTGGTGCGGAAATAGCTGCTGCAACACCAATTTCTACTAAATCAATCCGAACTGAAAAAAAATCTGGTTTAATAGCTCTGATTTGCTTCGATATTTCTTTTCTCACATTTTCAGAAGAGTTTGATAATACCTTACGAATATTAGTAATTTCTTCCTCTGACAAATCCTCATCTTTAATTAATGGAAGAAGAAGTAAGTAAGAATCATTTAATTCTTGAAACAATTCTTTCTCACCGTCCTTATCAGGGTGATACCTTAAAACCGCTTTTTTATACTGGCTTTTCAAATTTTTTAAATCAAAATTTTCAGGACCAAAAAGTTCAATTATTCTTTCAAATTTCTTTGGCATATTGATTTTATCGCTATCACTACAAGTAGCACATTATAACCTACAAAAATGATTAGCACAGGCGTAACTAGAGGGGCAAGCCATGAATATCCCGTCAAATCGGTGCGTGATCAAAATTTGCCCAGCCCATAAACTGTATTGAATCGTAGTTGATAGGACCACTTGTCCGGCTAACCGTAGCCAAAATCAAGCCTTGACCACAGGGTACTGGTTACTGAGCTGACTCCTCTCTGAAATTCTTAATTTTCCCTTAATGATGCCTAGATATAGTGTGCCCTAAAGTAGGGTATCAGGCGAAGTAATTAGTGAAATCATCTAAAGGCATTAAAAGGTTAATAAAGCTCGATAAAGACTATAAAGACGAGAAAAAAGCAGAGCGACTAATTTCGAGTTTTTGGCAAGAAGTGGAAAACACCGATTTAAAGGATCAATCTTATTTTCAAAATCAAATTCACGCATTAAAACCTTATTATTTTTCACCTATAAAGCAATCGAATTGCATCATCACAATTAACCAGGAAGGAAAATTTATTAATAAGAAAGGCGAGTTCCTTGATGGCCGATATATTTTTATAGTTAATAAGGATAAGCAAATCATTGCATTGCCAGCCAATCCAAGGTTACATCATTCGTTTCTAGCTAATGGCAAAAGGGTAAGGGGTTCGGGATACATGGTTTTTGAGAATGGAAGTTTAAAGGGCATTGATAATGATAGCGGGCACTATAAACCTACAATTAAACAAATGTATGAGCTTTTATTTTATGTTGCGAAGAAAGTTCACAATCAAGTTACGTTTACCGATTATAGCCATCAAGAGGACAATTTTTTTTATAAATTTAACTTAAAACAGATGATCAGTTCTATGAAAAGAGACGGATATGACTTTGAACTGCTGAAGGATAGTGCTGTAAAAATTAGACCTGATGTAGTTCGGTTACCTAGAACGGATATAATGAGTGAGCGTCTTGCGTACGTAGAAAAAAATATCGCTCAATTAAGGTATAATTTAAATGCACGGCTGTGTGAGAATGAAAGTTTCGATGAACCTGTTTATCACTATGTGAGTCTGGCCGAAGACGGTGATACCCAAACGAGTGATAAAGAAAATTCTGATATTGAAGGTTTGATGGCTATAACCAGTGGAGGAAGGCGTTAATACGCTGCTTAATTAGGAGTCGACTGTTCGAATAATGTTCATAGCAGTATGATCGGCCAGCCAGCTTGGCCGTCATGGAGCATTGCGTAATCAATGTTTACTTAAGACCTATAAAGTATCTTTAAATGTTTCTTTCATGCAAAAAACAACCAGCAACATGACCAGGCCTGAAAACATCAGATAAAAACCAGGTGCTATTATTGTCCCTGTTATTTTGATGAGATAGGTTGCAACGAGTGGCGCAGTGCCGCCAAAAATAGCATTCGATAAATTATAGGGCAAGGACATGGCGGTGTAGCGTATTTTTGTTGAAAACATTTCAACTAAGGCGGCAGGAACAGCCCCGTAACAGAGTGAAATTAATATCGCAAATGCAATTTGAGTCAGCAGAGCAGAATAAAAGGTTCCGCGTGTCATGAGTAAAAATAAGGGGTAAGAGAACAGGAAAATGGAAATAGCACCACTTGCCAAAATAGGTCTTCTTCCGAATTTATCCGATAAATGGCCGACCCAAGGGATAACAAATAATATAATAACCATACTAATTGAATTAATAATTAATGCGGTATGAAGGGAAAACTTCATATAAATTGTGAGGTAGGTGGACAAATATACAAAACACAAATAGAAACCCATCGCAGGTAAAAACACAAGTAATGTCGCTTTTAAGAGATTTAATGGATGCTCACGAAAAGAGTCCAGCAAAGGATGCTTGGCTGTATTGCCCGCTTCTTGAAGCTTTATAAAATCAGGGGTTTCAGGCATTCGTAAACGAAGATATAAACCAACGGCTCCTAATACAACGCTAAACAAAAACGGAAATCGCCATGCTATTTCTGCGTAGGCCGTTTGTTCGGACAAAATACCGGTCAATGCTGCAACGGTCGATCCTAAAAGTAATCCTGCAAAGGCACTAAACATGACCAGGCTGCCATATATTCCGCGTTTCTTGGAAGGAGCGTGTTCCAGAATATAAACAATAGAACCAGAAAACTCTCCGCCTACGGCTAATCCTTGTAATAAGCGACAAGCACATAAAAGAATGCCGGCCCAAATGCCAATTTGGGCATGAGTGGGCAACAGTCCCATAATGACTGTTGATACGGCCATTAAAATAACCGACGTTGCCAAGGTTTTTTTACGTCCATACCGATCCCCAAAATGGCCGAAAATAATAGCCCCTATAGGACGCATTAAAAATCCAACTGCAAACACTCCGAAGGTTTTAATAAAGGCTGTTGTTTGATTATCTGTTGGAAAAAACAGGGCAGAGATCACTGAGGCAAAATAACCATACAAAGAAAAATCATACCATTCAAGAAGATTACCAATCATCCCTGGAATAAGGACTTTATTATTTTTAGAGGGCAAATCAACCATATTAGCTCCCTGGCCAAGAAGCATTTTTCGTCTTCATGAGGAGGACAATATTGTTACATCATATTGTATTAAAAGGATATTCCTGTCAAACAGCAGCAAATCTCATCCAAGCCTACCGTCCTTTGTTTTAAAGAGTAGCGTCAATTTTACTCTCAGTGTTAAATTTCTCTGTTTCGAATTTAATGAGGTTAAGTAAGCGTCCTAAAAGATAGCAAAATCTGGGGTTATAGCCCGCATGTTCTTGTTTTTTTCGATTAACTTTTATTTTGCGAAGGTGCTCCAAGTGACTCTATAGCTTTGTTTGCAGCAGGATGCACTTATAATTTACCTCATTGTTCATTTTTTTTGCAAAAAGATAGCTTGTCATATATTATGAGCATATATATAACCAATTAAGAAGAAGAAATGCCAACGCAACTTTGGGATACTTTTCATGCTAAATTTCCAATATTTGCATACGAGCCAGCAGAAAAAATTAAATTCCCCGCCTATGAAAAATCGTCAATCCAATATAATGATAGCCAAGCGATTAAGAAAGAAGTCATTAAAAATGCTTTTAAGGCGTTAAGCGAGGGTAAGGGTTTGCTAAAACAACGTACCCGGGTATCCGCTCAACTATCTGGATTTAAGTTTTTTTCAAATCAACTCAACCTAGAAGAAATTAAGGAAATTTTAGCTCATGCGGCTAAAAACAATAAACTCAATACGGACATTGTTCGCTTTACTTTTTCAAGTAGTTTAATAGAGGTGGCTATTGAAGATCTCAAGAAAGAAAATGTTCTTCAAGACAAGCATATTAAGCGCTTGATTGAATTGAGAAAACAATATAAACCTGAGCAACATGAGTTATTTAAAAGTTTAAACTTTCAAAAAATACATCGATTAGTAAAAATTTTGAGAGAGGGGCAGTTAACTAGCCCAGAGTTTAAAGAACTATTCGAGGACCCGCAATTTCCCCATATGGTACTAAAGTTAATGGATTCCAAATTGGGAAAAGGGATAAACTATTCACAATTATTTACTATGCTTGAATTGCATCAAGCAGTAAACCCTCGAAAATCACAGGGTAAAGAATATAAACAATCATTTAGTGACGAAGAGAGTCGCCCCTTGCCGATTTATCAAATTTTAGATGAGTCAGGTGATTTTACTCCAGAAGCAAGACAATATTTTCTTCCCGCGCTCACCAGTAAAAAAGGTCCCCCGTTAAATGAAGAGGATCTGAAAGAAATGATTTCAAAATTACCTCGATCAGAGCAAATTTTTTACCGATTAAAGCGGGGTACGCAGGGCTCACTAGGTCATGCTATTGATACAGAGGGAGCTTTTTATTATTCGGATAAGAACGAGAAGCTCAATTTTATGGAACCCTCTTGTGGAGTAAGAAATGCTTTAGGCCTACTCCGTTACGGCGCAGATTATGCCCCTGTAATCCCACAACTTGGCCCTAAGACTATGGCTATGGTGCATAATGCTCTTAAAGGGGGGTATCGAGTCGGCCAAATGTGTATTGGCTCCGGCTTAACAAAAGGGTTTTCGCCCGCTGAAGTTCATCTTTCAGAAAATGAAACTTTTTTCACGATATTTAAGCATGATGTTTATCATAGTGAAGTCGTTTCACCTATACCCGAATATTGCCGAAAGGGCTTGCTTAAGATGATCGAGGTTGTTTTTGATGGTGCTAAGTTGCCACAGTCCAGCTGGACAAAACAATTGTGGTACTGGGCGGACGCAGATTATCGATTTTTTAAGATGACCAAAGAAGCAAGAAATTGGCTGAGAGATGTACCGCCAGATCAATTAAGTCCAATGGAACAGTTTTGTGTAATGTTGGATACCCGACAAACGAGTGGAATGAGTACATATGGGGGCTTGATCGAAAATAATCGATTGGGGTCTACCGAAGGAATTCTCGTTCTATTAGATATGGTTGAGCATCCCAAAAAATGGAAAGAGGAGATTGGATTAGATCCGGATGATTTTCCCGATGGTAGTAGGGAACCATTCAATGTTTTGCATGTACCTCAAAACTATAAACAGGTATATCAACGGTTAAAAGATACTGCTATGGCAATTCCTGATTTTTTTGGCAGGAGCAAGGCAGAGCAAGTCTTTCTAATTCAAATCCTGGAAGCTTTTCCAGAATTGGAACATAACTTCGGTAAATTAGCAGCGTTTTCGTCACTACTTCAAAAACAGGATGTATTTAATTGCATAAAGTTATTACCCACGACTCCAACTGCTGCAATAAGGCAAGACCCCGAGTTGTTGAAAAACAGGAATGGTCTGGTTTTAGCTATAAATGGGCAATATAACGAGCATCAATTAATTGGGGTAAGAAATCTCTTTATAAACACAATGAATAGTCCAAGTGTTCTGGAAAATATGAGTAAGGCAGAATTATCCCGGCAAATAACATTTTATAGAGAGTCACAAAATAAAATTACGGATTTTATTAGCAATATAAAAACTGCGGGGTATTCTGACCCTATACTTAATGGTTTAATAACTCAACAAGAAAAAAATCTAAAAAGTGGAATTCTAAATTATGCTTCTCTTACTGAAATTCAACGATATTTGTTAAAAATAACTGAAAAAAAATTGAGCTTTAGCTTATTCAGAGGCAAAGCTGAAGTACTTGCTTTAGGATTCGCCCAGAAATGGCTGCCAGAGATTAACAGGCTGATAGAGTACCTCAACAGTGCCGCAAGTCAGGTTTATTCTGAAACTCATCAATCAGATATTGATATTTCAGGTTTATTCACAAACAACTAATTATACTTGCGCATGAGTTTTATTGTCTGGCGGTAAAGAAAGTGTTTGCAACTTGCAACCTTCAATCTCTAAAACGTCTGATAATCGCTTTATAATTTCATCTTATTCTAAACCGATCAAATCCCTTGGCATTAAGTGGTACCTTATCAATCAAATTTTGTTGAATTTTCAACAGGAAGAGCCCAGGACTAATTAGAAATTGACAACTTTGAGCAGTAGCCTAATCATCGTTTACCAAACATAACGTTGTCTTAACGTAAAATGCTCTTGAGGTAAGTGAGTATTTCTTCCCTCAATTAAAAGAATGGTATTTCTTAAAATAATTAAAATTTCTTTAACTACTTGATTTTTAATTGTTACACAATCCAAGACTTGCCCCCTATCCCTAGTTCTCTCATCATTATTAAAAGCTAACTCTCATCCAGTTCATCCAATAGTTTTGCAAAATCAGGATTCAAATCAATAGAGAAATCAAACCATTCTTTAGGTTCCGGGTATTGTTTTAAATAAGCAGCTTTTTGCTCTTCAGTCAGTGCATGCCAAAAAGGGCGCCAAACATAATCCATCCAGGGCTGGCCAGCTTCTCGCCAAAAAAATCAAGGGGGCCGAATTCTGGATAGAGAATCCAGGGTGGTTCAATCATTTCAGTTTCTTTCAAATCAATGGTGGGGTATCGAATTGTAACTGATCATAGTGATGAAATGGACTTCCCTTCTCACAGGGGGGATAATATTAGTTCCAAGAGGCGTCTATTTCATTACACCAGCCCTTATAAAGACATCAGGGGGAGGAAGTTTTCGCCTCTGAGGGGATATGAAGGATTGAATCAAAGAGCAATATAAGTTTGAAATTTTGTTTTTCTAAAATCCCTTATCTCCATCTATACTGAAAAAAACGATAAAATTAACATGGTACTGTTATGCCTCCAAATACAAAAGTTAAAGAGTTTGCCGGGTCGAATACAAATTTTCAGCGCGTATTGGCAGGGAAAGTGACTGTCCAGGATTTCTTTACCAAGCCGGAATTTGCTGAAGACAAAGAAAAATTCATGAGTATCTATAAAGAAGCAATAGGAGAACGTTCGCCGGATAGCCTTTTTAATGATGAAAGTGTAGCTGCAGCCTGGATTGCCAAGCTTAGATTTAATCAGAAGATGACTGATGAGCAGTTTACAAAACTCATTAATCGCTCTGAAGAAATTTTTAAAGGCAATTTTGATGATTTAAACTTAACTTCGACGACCCCTGAAGAAAATGATAACTGCGCGATTATGTGGGGCATTGAGGCGTTAAACGGGACTCAAGCCTTTGACTCCGGCGCAACCCGTGTCCGTTTACCAACGGGAGTCGCTCCTAAAATAGTCAAAGCTTTAGAAGATGGCGGTGCATTTGCCAGGGATAGTACCCATGCTACTGGCACAAAACTAGTCGATAAAGGCTTAGGTAAAGATATCGCTCAAGAATCTATGAGGGCCTTCACGCCGAGGGGAATGGGCGCTCTATTAGTTGTCCCTACTTCCCCCGATGGAAGTGGTACGATGGTCAAAACCCCCGACGCTCGTCTTAGCCCACATATAAAAAAGGGGGACTATGATTTGCTTTTAAAACGAGAAGACTATGGTTTTAACGATTCCATCACTCATAGCCTTGTCCATTCAAAAGTTGGTTTTTTAAATCATCTAAGAGAAATCAGAAGCCAATATCAAGAAGGAATAGCCCTGATTAGAAACAAATCAGATCTTGCTAGAGATGCCGAAGCAATCCATGGAAAAGGCCCTCAAATTCATAGAAAAGAACATTTAAGTGAACTTAAGGGACAGTCCAAGACCTTAATCGATATCCTTGAGGCAGGAAAAGAACAGGGATTATTTAGTGATTTTACAACTAAGTGGACTATCCGCATAAAATGGCCTCCTTTTGAGAAAAAAATCGTATCAGCTGATCCGAATAGCCGGAAAGGGGTAGGGGATTTTTTACATCAAATAGCTGAAGCTGAAAAAGAAAAGCCCGAATTTAAAGAAAAAAATAAGGAAAACCTGGACAAAGTCAGAGGCTTATTACAACAAGCGGAAGAATTGCGCTCGGGTCCTTTTGAACGCTGCCGTGAAGGCAACGAAGTATTGGTAAACTGTCAGTCAGGTAAAGCGCTATTAGCTGATCCCATTGCCAAAAGTACCGATAACAAACCTGTTAATAGAGAAGAACTGGTTGAAGTCGGGATGGTATCGGAAACCGATCCCGAACTTAGTAAGGTAAATCAACAAACTCTGAAAGATTCTTTGCGGGATTTTAAAGAAGAGCAGGAGAAAGTTTCTCAAGATACTCCTAAAAGCCATTTTTAGGACTACGCATACTAAATGCGGGGCAGGGCTTGAAGCTTGCGATAGTAAAAATTCAAGCCCTAATCCAGGTATGCTGAGCTTTAAATTGATCATTCAATATGAGTTTTGTAGCTTTTGCATTTTGCAATGCAGCCAAATTTAATACCAATTACGCCTCATGTTCTGTTAGGAATATTATTGCTTGATTAAGACTCCTTCATGGATCAAAGAGCTGGGATACAGGATTACTTCATCGCCTGACTCTAAACCACTCTCTATTACTGCCTGATCCGGATTATGGTGTTTAATCATTATTCTCTTCTTATAAGCTCTGTGTCCATTTACAACATAAACTGCCCAGTTTTCTTCGTCTCTAAATAAAGCACTCATAGGCACCACAAGAGAATGAGCCGACTCAAAAAGGACAATTTCTACATCTACCCTATAACCATCTCCAAGATTCTTCCATAATTCGTAGGGTGTTGTTATATCAATAATGACATTGACCCGCTGCTCTTCTATTCCAAGCGCTGATATTTTCGTATAACCACTTGGTTCAACAACTCGTACACGACCTTCCAAAGGATAAGCCCCTCCCCACCGTCTTATGATTACTTTTGCATGAGGCGGAATTTGTGCCGCATCCTCGCTTAATATATCGGCGACGATTTCAAGACCTACAACATTAGCAATGTCCATAATTTTTGTACCAGGCTCAACGGTGGTTTCGCTTTTTTCGATAACTCTCAAAATTGACCCAGTGACAGGAGAATGAATCTCGACCTTCTCCTGGTGATTCATTGTCTTGATATCGGTTCCCGAAAGTGATGCTTTAACTTTTAAAATGTAATGCTCTGCTGCATGTAACTTACGTAATACGGCATTATATTCTTTCTGTCTCAATTGATATTCCAATTGAGTATGTTCTAATTCTGTTTCCGAAACGAAGCCCTTTTTAGCCAATGGTTCCTTTCTTTTCAAATCCGATTCGGCGGTCTTAAGTGCTGCTTCAGCACGAATCGACTCTGCTTTTGCCTGTTCATATAACGCCTCAGCCGTACCTAACTCTTGCTCTAACTCTTGTCTGGCTCGAATATCAAGCAAAACTGGGATTTTTGGTCTTATAGTAGCAATTACCTCATCCTTTTTTACTTTATCGCCTTCAAGCCAATTGATGCGTATAAGTTCACCTGAAACCGGAGAAACAATCGTGTATATTTTTATCGCGCGTGTTTTTGCATCATCTTCAATATACTGAACAAAGTGATCGTACTTTACTTTTGCTGTTTCAACCGGGATGCCTTTATGAGAAAGGAGCCAGAGGATAACACCAAAAACGACAATGATTGCCAGTGAATATCCGATTAGTTTTTTCAAATTCAGGTTCATTATCTTCATTAGTCTGTTACCTTTAAGACAGAGGTCAAATTCAGATGGCTTGCTTTACGCTGAATAATATAAAAACTAATTAAACTGGCAAAAAATATAACCATAATTGAGATAATATAGGTTTTAAGCTCTATAACAAATGGAATCTTAAACCAATCGGTTTGCATTAGTTGCAGTATAGACCAGGACAACAGGTACCCAGTGATTAGCCCTAAAGGGATAGCAAGTACCATTTCAAACAGGTGATTTAAAATAAGTAACGTTGATACTTCCCCCTGAGTAAATCCTAAAACTTGTAATGTAGTTAACTCTCTTGCTCTTTCTGCCAAGGTAATACTCGCATTATTATAAACGACGCTAACCGCAATAATAATGGCAAAACCTGCAAGAATAGTTGTAAATACAAGGATATGTTTCGCAAAGGTTTCTTCAAATGTCTTAATGATCGATGTTTTAAAAGTAATGGTACCTATCTTGGGTATTTCTTTTACCTTTTTATACAAATTTTTGATGTTTTTTGTGTCTACAGTAATAGCTGCTGTGTTGATTAACCGATCCTCATTTAATAAATGATTAAGGGCTTCAATTTCCATATAAGCAAACATTCCTACATAGTCATTTATAATTCCTTGTACTTTCAATTGAGTTTTTGCTTTGTTCCCTTCAAGTAGTTCAACCTCAAGCTTATCACCAATAGCCAAATGCAGTCGTTCTGCTAACCCTTCGCTGATTAACAAGGCATGTTTGGGAATATTCATTCGATTAAGACTTTTGTCTAATAATAGTTTCAGTTTGTTATTTTCAGGGATACCAAACACCGAGGACAATTCACTTCGATGTTGGTAGGTTAGTCGAGCAGGTACAACACGATAACCTTCGCTATTGGTGACCCCCACAATTTTGTTCAACTCCATTAAAGCTATTTTATTAACGGGATTAATGAAGCTGACGGCAGCCTGTTCACGTTGCGCCATTATAAATTGAGTATTTATGAGATAACGTATAGCGTCTTGCCAAAATAATCCTAGTATTACGATAGCCATTGCTAATGCAATACCTACGCAGGTCAATATTGTGCGTAAAAAATGGCGGAAAATGTACCGGGACACCATTTTTATACTACTGGGAAGCCGGGAAAAAAAGTGAAATTTTTCAAGGATAGTTGCTCGATACATCATAGGGGTTGGCGGCTTCATCGCTACAGCAGGCATAAGATTTATTACCTGACGAATTGCTCGCAATGCCCCCAGAATAGCAGCTAAAAAACAAATTAAGACTCCAATGATGGCTGCAAGGTAGGAAAAAACATACGGGAATTTAGGGAATCTAAAATAGTCGGTATATAGATGGGTCATCAAGTTACCAAACCATGCGCCTAATGACACCCCCCCAAGTGCTCCAATAAAAATAATAATCAGAATTATTTTAATATAATGATAGGCAATAGCGAAATCACGGTAACCTAAAGCCTTTAACGTTGCTATTTGCTCGCGCTCTTTACTTATTAAACGCCCTGTCACTAAATTTAATAAAAATGCTGCCACTATTAAAAAAACAGGGGGGATATAGGTCGCAATAATTTTTTGCTGTTTTATTTCATTCGTTATAAAGCGATCGGATATCTGATCTTTGCGTGTATAGCTAATAGTTAAACCATAAGAATGAAAAATTCTTTCTAATTGAGTTATTACAAATTGTTCTGAGGCATGTGGTGCAAGTTTAATATTAATATCATTAAAAGCATCCTGCATTCCAAATGCAGCACTTAACGCCTTTCGATTCATCCAAAAAACACCAAAATGCCGATTGTCTGGAAGCAAATCCTCCCCGCGGATGGCATATACATACTCGGGTGATAAAACAATACCAACAATTTTTAGCTTTTCTCTATATTCATTTAATAAGGCAATAATACTATCACCAGGTTTTAAATCATGACTCTTTGCAAAACTTTCATTGACTACTATTTCATCCGGACAATTCTTATCTGGCAGCCTTCCCTGGTATAAAAATAATTGATTAAGAGCAGATGTTTTATCAGATATTGATATAAAACGGCCTACAGCCGGTTCAGGCATCCAAGGTAAGTCAAGCACGACATCTTCTACAATCCGGGTTTCCACCTGGGCGACCCCCGAAATTTCTGTTATACGCTTTTCTAAATAGTTCGGTGCTCTTTCCAATGAGGCAAATACATCCGCAAAATGATAATTTGAATAAAAATCCTGTTGCGCGTTTTTCAAAGACACATAGGTGTTAACTGATGCGAGTAAGACACTCACTCCACTGCAAACCACCAGGGCGATAGTAATAATTTGACTTTTTAGTTTGATAACATCACGCCATAATTTTTTGTTTAATACCGTTACCATTCTAATTCTTCTGGCTTTCGCTTGGATTTATTTTTTAATATTTTACTGATTGAACCATCGGCTATATGAATGACTCGATCAGCCATCTCACTGATCACGATATTATGAGTAATAATCACTACGGTGGTATTCAGCCTCTTATTAGCTAAGGCAAGGGTTCCTAAAACAATTTTACCGGTTTCACAATCAAGTGCTCCTGTAGGCTCATCGCATAGAAGAACATCTGGATTCTTGGCTATAGCTCGAGCTATTGCAACGCGCTGTTGTTCTCCTCCAGATAATTGCGAAGGGAAATGGTTCATGCGATTTTCCAAACCAAGTAATTTAATTGCGTCTTCAGGATGCATGGGATTATCTGCAATTTCGGTAACAATAGAAACATTCTCTAAAGCAGTCAGGTTGGAAATCAGATTATAAAATTGAAAAACAAATCCTATATGCTCGCGTCGATATCGGGTTAAATCATGTTGACTCGATGAAGTGATAATATGATCTTTGTAAATTACTTCACCAGACGAGGGGACATCCAAGCCCCCTATAATATTTAAGAGCGTAGACTTACCACTGCCAGAGGGCCCTAAAAATACGACTAGTTCTCCTTGATATAAGTCAAGGCTAACGCA
The DNA here is from genome assembly GCF_048553315.1 of Legionella sp. ST3F1. Classification (NCBI taxonomy): domain Bacteria; kingdom Pseudomonadati; phylum Pseudomonadota; class Gammaproteobacteria; order Legionellales; family Legionellaceae; genus Legionella; species Legionella sp. ST3F1. The sequence goes on from NZ_JBLZIO010000020.1 coordinate 42,778, forward strand.
TCGCAATGCATGGATAACGACTTCACCCATTAAATAGGTTTTAGTTAAATTTCGAATAATAAATGCTGGGATGTGTGACATTAAAAATCCATTTATCAGTGAGTATTCTCTTTAGGCTTCCCTACTAATTGTAATCATTTGTATCAAATTGTTGGTTGTTAATTGCATTTAATTACAATCTGAATAGAGTTTGCAAAATTAGTCAATTATTCAAGGCAAAATGACGATACCTACGACTATATAGAATATACTGCTACGAGTTCAATCCAGTCTATTTGCAGATGGCAAGAGGGCGGTGTTGCCTTAGGTCAATGTCCCTATCGGCTTAAACCATAGAGCTGTTTGGTTTTGGAGAATAAATACCCTGATTACACTATGCGCCATCAGGCTTTGGTGGCTGATAGCCCGCAAATAACCTCCTTTTTGAAAACTAACAGCCATCCATCTTTTCATTTTTTTTACAAAGTTTACAAATCAGTTGCATTCATTCCGTAATCATTCCTGGTTATTATGTAAAGGATTTTTACTAAATAGGAGTTGATAATGGGTCTGTTGAAAACTGCAAAAGAAGGTTTAAACAGTTTATTAGGCGGTGCTAAAGTTACGCTCGACGAAACTTCAAGCGGCCTAAAAAGTTCCGTTGAAAGTTTTATTGGTGATATCGTAATTAGAAGCACTTTCAATCGCGCAAAAACTGGTATTTTAAGTATCTTGAGTGAAGACAGTCCTTCTCCTGCAAGGCTTGCGAAAAAATCAGAACCTACTGCTGATGCTCTTCCCACGGTCCCTGCTGTAACAAGCAGTAATGATTTAATGGCCAGGTTAATGGGTAATTTCTCTGAGCCCTTAGCACAAGCTGCCAAAAAAATGGCTGTGCAATTTGATGACACGCTTACCAATGTAGGTGATGAGATCACCAGGGGTTTAAAGCGTACCATTAAATCAAAGGTTGAAAGCATTCAAGCGGATGATGTAGTGAATGGTCTTTCCCAATTCCTTAACGGTTCTTTACAAAAATTGAGCGGGGAAGAAGGGGTTCAAGATAAAAAAGAAGGTGAAAATTCAACGTTCAATCTCAATGGAACTATCCAAATGTTTGGATGGGTCTTAATGTCTGTCGGAACGTTGTTGCTGGCTGGCGGCTTAAATCAGGGAATTTTAAACCCCGCACCTGTTCAACCTGTACCCGTTCAACCTGAACCCGTTCAAGAAGAAGCGCCAAGATTCTCCTGCTAATTCCACAGGGTCAAGTCCCCCATAAAATGGATTTTAGGTGAAAATAAAAATTATTATTGATTTGACCCTAATTTTTCGAATGAACACTTAGATAAGCCAAAACCAGTCCATTTGATCTTGTCAAGCAAATGCATGTACTCAGTTAATCAATGTTCTGCATACTAGTTCAAATTGATTTGGATTTGCTACAGGTTGTCCTGGCCCTTGGGAACTTGCTCTTTTCACTGCTATAAATCGTTAACTCCAACTCACCTCTCTTTTCATTCCTTCCTATTCTTTTTATGCTCATCGAAGAAACGTATAATATCATCTGGATCAAGTTTAAGGTCGGGAAACCGTTGTGTGCCTCCAGAAATATTCTTTAAATCCTCTTTTTTTACAGTTTCTTTATTTCTATTTTTTGAAGGTTGTTTTGAAGACTTTTTCATGGTGTTGTCCTAAAAAGAAAGGTATTTTTTAATCATAGTCTATATTTTCAACAAAGGCGGAGGCATTGGCCGCAATCGAGGTGCACCTCTAGCAAGTTTTTGAGGCATTCATCGTTTAAAATAATTCAAAACTCGGGAAGCGAATTTTATAACTTTAAATTCACGGGCTTTAAATACGGTGTCAATAGGCGTTTGGAAGAGATGATTGGTGTAATTGGATAAGGTTTTTGCAGCGATAGCCAGTACAAGGTCAAGAATTTGTTTTTCCTGATACCCGGCATGAATAAATTCTTCCACGCTTTTTGGCGAAGGGTTTCCGCGTGACCATAACATTTCGCGCGTAAACTCAATCAGTGTTTGCATTTTTTGATCAGGGACAGGGTTATCATTTCGTATAGCATCGACTGTGTCCTGGGGAACTTTTGCCTGAAATTCGGCTGCAGTGGAATGGGCAGCGACACAATAATCACAGCCATTTTCATAACTGATGACCAAAAAAATAATTTGTTGTTCAGCGGCTGAAAAACCTGAATGCCTGGTGAAATTATTATAAGCGTCCAAATAAGTTTGTAAAATTTCAGGGGCATTGGCCATCGCCCTGAATAAATTGGGAATCATTTTTGCCTCAGTTTGAGAGCGCTCAAAAAGATCCTTAACCCAATCGGAAGAGGCTTTTTCAACGAGGGTTGCTTTCATGGTGTATTTTTCTGTCATATCCATTCCCTTATTTAAGACACAAAAACCTGAAATTTATTAGCAAGGAAGTCACATTAGTCTATTATCATGCCTGAAAGCGGTGATAATATTATCACCTCCCACACTCTCTATATTTAATGATAGCGTATCCTAACTGAGAGATAATGACATGGATGACAAAATTGTTCTAACCGGGTTGATTGGTTTAGTGGCGGCTGTTTTGGTTGGTACTGGAGAATTCTTACTTCACTTTACCAATCAGGGCTATGATTCCAAAATTCCTTATCATTTTATGCTGGATATTTCTCGCAATCGCTTAACGGTCGGCCATTTTATTGCTGTATTAGCGGCGCCGTTGTATTTGGTTGGGTTTTGGCATCTTTATAAAATGTTGGAGCCTGCGGGCGGTAATTTACCTTTAATTACGACCATGGTTATTGGTTATGGCTTTATAATGGGAATAATCTGGATAGGTTCACGGGCAATGATTGGCTCTATTATTCAATCGAAAATTGGCCCATCCGATTTAGCTGCCCTCATTCAATCGTATCAACTCTATGATGAATCCTTACTGCAAATTATTCGTTTTACCACCTTACTGGGGTCAGCCGGCTTTATTTACCTGGTCTTGAATGGCAATACCGCTTATCCGAACTGGATGTGGGTTTTTAATCCCATCTTCTTATTAGTATCGGTCTTTTTAATTTATTTGATTATACCTGCGGTTGGAAAGTACATCATGCCTATTGCAATGAACGTGACCTATACCATTTTTTTCGCACTTTCAACCTACATTGCGTTTAGACTCAGATAACAAAAGCGAATGGATTCTGAATCAGATGATTCAGAATCCATTGTGTATAGAAGACAAAAGGATGTGAAAATTATTACATGGGAGACTCAGCCATCTCAAACTTAATCGTGCTGTTTATTGCAGGTGCTGAAATAATTTTTTCCTTCCCATTCATGTAATGTACCGTGAGCGACTCAACTTGTTGTTCGTTACCCAAACCAAAGAAAATTTGATTTCCCTGATAAGCGCATAAGCCTTGGGTAGGCACAAAAAACCGTGTTAACGTTTTGCCGTTTGTTAGTTTTAATTTTAAAACTGCCCCAAGTGCCTCCGGTGCATTAGGCATAATAACCTTGATATAATTATTATTTCCACCCTGGTTAATAAAGGCTTTCAAGGGACCCGCTAAATTGGTATAAACCAGATCAGCATAGCCGTTTCCACTGAAATCAGTACTCAATGGTGAAATGGCATAATAAGGATCTTCAGCGTTTGCCTGTTTTTCAATGGATGCATAGGTGTTATTGGGCAATTCCTTTAAAACGCGTCCGGGTAAGCGGAAAATCCAGTGTAGAGGAAACTGGACATAATTTTGGGCGATTACCAAATCTTGTTTGCCGTCGTTGGCGAAATCCTGAAAGAGAACGCCCCAGCCAAATTCGTAATCGGCAGTTTTAGTTTGTTTGGCCACGTCTTCAAATTGAAAATTGCCGCGATTCGCCAGAAAAATATTGTCCCTTAATAAGTACTGATTTTTGTTCAAATCGCCGCGTACAATGAAATTTGGAGGTGTTGAACCAATATTCCACCAATAAAAAGGACCTATGTTACTAAAGAACAAATCGGGAAGCCCGTTGTTGTCATAATCGCCCACTGCAATACCCATGGGATAGGAGTAGACAGCCGAAGTGGGGTTGGGCATATTCTTAAAGGTTAAATTACCCATATTTTTATAAGTCCTGACTTGGCCGGTATCGTGTGCAACCACCAGGTCAAGTTCATTATCCCCATCTAAATCAACAAAGACGCCCTGAAAAGTATTATGAATATAATCAAGTCCGGCTGCATCGGTTATATCGGTAAATGTATTGTCGCCATTGTTTTTTAAAAGCAGGCTTTTAGCGCCATAGTTTTTCTTATTAAATATCGTTTGACCTTCTACATAAGCCGGTTTCAGGTACATTGCAATGTAAAGATCAACCGTTCCTTTTTTCTGTAAATCTGCATGTGCAATAGAGATAGGAGCGAATCGTTCATCAATTGCGATATCAAGCTTCTTAACAGTAAAGACTCCTTGATTATTTTCATAAAAATAAATACCGCTGTCTCTGGCTACAAAGAGGTCGGGTAATTGATTCCCCGTTGCATCGACGGCGACGACGGCGTAGGTGGTATCATTGGCTGGTTTGGTTAATCCGGCTTCGTTCGATACATCGATAAACTGGTTATTTCGATAAACAAACAATTTATCGGGCTGATTATAGCCGCCGCCTGCAAACAAATATTGTTCCCCCTTGCCAAGAAGATCGAAAATAGCTGCTCCCATAAATGGAAGGGAGTGATTCTTGTCATATTGATGAGTAAAACCCACATCCACTTCCTTAAAGTGAGGAGTAGATTCGGTATAGGTTTGCTCCGGGTAGGGGTTGGTAGGCCAAGTAATTTTACGGAAAGTAATGGCGAGAACAAGAATGATTAGGAGAGTGAAAATAATTTTCAAGATCATTTCAAGATCCTTCTACTTAGATCTAACTATGTAAATCTTAGTATTTAATGGAAAAAAATCAAATAAATAATCGTTGGCAATCTGGAGAATAAACCAGGCAGTTTAGTTGTGGAAATGGATAGCTTGATTACGCTAGGTTTCAGCAAGGCTTTGGGTTGACACGATGACAATTTTGGAGGAGGGCTTGAATTTTAAGCCCCGATTCAAGCTTTGCCCTCCCTGGTTTGTTCGATTAGGGATGGGGTACTTCCATCATGAGGTTCTCATTAGACTTCCCATCAGAGTTCTGATGAGTGCTACTCACTAACCCCTTCCAAACCACGATCAAAACGATTCCCCAGAAAACAATATTTAAAACCCCGGCTTCACCCGCCATATAAATGTAATAAGGGTTTTTCACATTGAATTGATAGGAACAGATTTGCCAAGTGGCATTAGAGGCCGAGTGGAATAGGACGCACGGCCATAGGCTTTGGCTTTTCCAGCGGATCCAGCCTATTGCAAAGGACATTAGTACGATTGTGACTGTAAACAGTAAGGTGTTTATCAATAAATTACCTTCTTCGTAATAGGTGCCAGGAAAGATAAAGATAAAATGCCAAACAGCCCAGGTGATTCCAGTAAGAAACAGGCCAGGTCGTAAGCCAAATAAGTTGATGAGCTTTGGTTGTAAAAATCCTCTCCACCCTATCTCTTCAGTCATTGCCCAAAGCAGAGGCCACATGAACATGAATAAAAAGGTGTGATAAATGACAGTATATGCGGGTAGTTTTAAATCCAATGAGAAATACCCTAAACGAGTTGCCAGTAGATAACTGGTTACAATCGCGGCAGCGGGTAAACTAATAGCAATGAGGTACCATTGCACGTTACCCAGGTTAAAAAGACCTAGCTCTTTAAATCCCACCATTTTCTGTCTAGACAAGAGAATCAGGCCTAGTACTACTACGGCAGGGGCAGCTTGTGAAAGCGCATTCGCTAAAATAGAGTTTGAACTGGTTAATAAAAAAGTTAATGCGAAGGTCGTTACCGTAAAAGCGCTTATAATTTTTAGTTGATTCATGAATTCTCCGGACTCACATTCGATTAATTCAAGCTAAGAGAGCAAGGATTAACGCTCTGTAGTGATTCCTGAAAACATTGGCTTTTTCCGGAGAATCACCGCAAAGTAATAAGATTATTGAGCATTTTTGGGGTTTTTAAATGCACGTTATAAGTGCTGATAGAAGGAACGGCAATCAACTACCAGCTGACTACAATTAAACTGCGCTCATACTAGACGATTTCGCGTCTATTTTTCAATGGCTAGTTGGCAAGAAAACTCGTTATTTCCTCTGTGTTATCCCCATGCTTGCAGTTTGGGTGCGAATTTCTTGCATCAGTAACCGACGTTCATACGATTGATTTTTAGCAAAAAAAGTATACAAAGAGGCATTATTTGCTTTATCGGGCGAGATAGTTACTACAAAATCATGCAAGAAACCAATATCGCGCTCACTCCTACACCATGCACCGACTGGCATATCGGGCACCAGTAAATTTAAACCATTCGCAATTAATGTCTTCATGGTTTGCTCGGTATACTCTGTTTTAATTAAAGAAAACAGGGGGGGTAATCCTTTCCTATTGGGGCTATTAAGGTAGGGGCGCATTAGTTTATGTCCCAATAGCTCCGGAACGTGTAATTGTTTAGATGCAAGGACATGATGCATGATAGTGTCACCAAATGTATTGATGCATGCAAGCGGTAAATGCTTGCCTTGTACGCTATTGAGCAGAGCAATTAAAATATCAGGACTATTAATACAAGTTAAACTGGATTCGTTATACTTTTCTGGATCATAGGCAAATACGTCACATCCCTCACTAATGAGGTAATTGAGTGTTGAATAATCGTAGTGTTTATCATAACTACTCTTGATAAGCCATTGATCTCCAATACGGTAGCCGTAGGGCGCTTGATAGACAACTAATCGATGATTAATTTGTAATTTAAGTAATAGTGTTTCTATAGTCGGCGGTTCTTTGTTTGCGACAAAAAATAGAAGTGCCAGCAAAATATCAACGTGAGTTTTGAATGGATCAAATGACTCCGGTGTTGGAAACAAAATTTTTAAGGCAAGCCACTGTTTCTCAATTAATTGAGGTGAACTATTTGTATTAGTCGTTAGCAAGCAGGGGCCTAACAACCCTTTTTGTAAGAGCGTTTGACGGACTTCCGAACTATTGATTAAGGCGCTGATATCGCGATCATCGCGATACAAAAGAAACTCATCAATTAACGCTCTACACCATATATCGCTTTCATGACGATTTTGGATAAGCTTGGCTATCTTATTAATTGTCTCCTTTTTGACTACCTCTTTTATTTTATTTTTGTCGTATGGTGTTAATTCATATTTTCCAAACATTCTCATTCCATGAATAAAACAGGCATTATAGAAAGTTGGCTGGTGAATAGAAACGGCAGGACTAACTCTCATGGATACAATAATGAAAACAGTAAATTGGTAGGGGGAGTAACAATGAGATTAACAGGCAAAGATGTAATGCATGCCAATACCACGCAATAACTCATCTTTTACCTACTGGCATTATATAAAGAGGGGTTTCTTCTTTAGGAAGTGCAAGTATTGCTCTAAAAGCGGGCTCATCCAAAGCCCCTATGATAACGGTTCCAAGCCCTAGAGCAGTGACTTGTAAGCACACGTTTTGTGCCGCATGTCCAATTTCCATATGTACATATTGTTTGCCGCGATTGCCATATTTCTTTGTAGTTCTGGCATACACAGCAGTCATTACTAGATTAACTGGTGCAAATTTTATCGAATTTTGCTGCAGAGCGGCTGCTGTTAACGCGGTTCGCTTATCGCCTTTGACCATGAGTTGTAGCGCATGTTCTGCTGGTAAATAATGATAGACGCCCGTCGGTAAACCACGAACGTTGCCACTAACCAAGTAAATTTCCAAGGGGTACAAGGCACCTGCTGAAGGTGCTGTACGAAATCCCTCTGGCGAAGTGATACCTTGTGCCGCCCAGAGTAATTGTGATACTTGCTGCAACGTTATAGCATCCTCTTTATATTGTCTTATCGACCGGCGCTGTTTGAGTGCTTTTTCAAGGGAGGTTGTACTGTCATAAAGTGGGGCGGGCAATTTTATTTTGGTCTCAGCGGTCACTCGTGAGGAAGGACTTGGTTTATTAATCTCTGGTATAACCAGGCTTAAAATCATCACTCCCGTAATGACAAAGAATAGTATCCAAAGCTTTTTCCTTGAACTATTAGTCCAGTGCATATCTATTTCCCTTAGATGATGTTGTCAGCAAAATCTGAAATATTATTGCCTTGACTTATTTTTGACAGACGACTGACCAATTAACCGCCTGTAAAACACGCCCTCCTGTTCACAAACTCACATGATTTTCTTGCGCTAACCATTCTTTGATTTCACGCTGAGAATCGTTAATCACCTGAATTAATTGATGGTATAATTGTTCTAGCTTGTGAGTGTGGCCCGCTTTATGATAACGCTCTAAATACTGACAAGCATATTTAAGTCGAATTGTTCCACAATAAACTGCGCCGCTTTTAAGCTTATGGGCTAAATCTTCAACCTTATCCCAGTTTTGCTCATTATAGGCGCTTTGAATCTTTAGTGAATCTCCAGGAAGTTCCTGATTTAACATCAATGAAAGCAACTCTCGAAGTACATCTTCATTACCAAGATTGGTTATACCTGTTTCCAGATCAAACAGTGGATAATGATCTAGAAGAAAGAGTTCGTCTTCTGTTTCAGGCAAATCGACGCCTAACGTTTTCGTTTTTTGTATGTTGCATGATTTAATAAATTGATTGATTACCGTTTGTAATGTTGCTAATTGAATTGGTTTACTGATGACCATATTCATGCCTGCCTGTAAGGATTCTGGCTTGGCAGCTATTAAGCCATGTGCGGTTAAGCCGACAATAGGAATAGACGGTAGACTATTGTCAGTTTCCCACTTGCGGATGGCTCGAGCTAACTCGTTACCTGACATGCCAGGTAAGCCAATATCAGTAAGAATTAAATCAAAATGTTGAGAGGTAGCTAGTTTAAAGGCTTTTTCACCATCCGTCGCTGAAACAAAGCGACAACCCGTTTGTTGCGTAATGGTTTCTACAATTTTCAAAGCAATTAAATTGTCTTCTACCAATAAGAGGTAAGGCGAGTCGCTATCAGCGGGCAGTTCTAAACTGGAGTTTGAGGGTTGAATGTTGATCGGTTCTTTTGAAGAGGAGGTATTGGCAGGTTGAATAGGCTCAGAAAAGACGGCATCTTCTTTTTTTCCGATAGCCATCGATAAGGTGAAATAAAAGGTAGTTCCCTTTCCTTCCTCGCTTTCTAATTGAATTTTGCCGCCTAGAAGAGAAACGTACTTTTCAACAATGTGTAATCCCACGCCATGGCCATGATATTCTCCTTTATAAGAAGGGGAGATGCGATAAAATCGTTCAAAAACCTTGGATTGTAATTCCTTAGGAATACCAGTGCCTGTATCCGTGATTCTAAAATCAAGCTCTATGCGTTCATTAGTCTTTGAACGCTGGGAAATGCCTATTAGGACGCGCCCATTTTCTGTAAATTTTATGGCGTTACCCACTAAATTAAGTAGAATCCGGTGTAATTTAAACCGATCTGAGACAAGAAACTGAGGGATTTGTTGATCAATTTTCACCTCTAAATTTAAGTTTTTCTGGTAGATCATGGGTTGTTCCAGCCGAACAATACCTTCAATACTTTGGCGAAGATCGAACGTTTCCTGATGGATATCTTCTTCACTGACCTGTTCAGCAGAAACGACATCTAAAACGCCATTAAGTAATTTTAATAATTGCTCACCACTTTCATTAACCCAACGTGCATACTGTTTTTCTTGAGGATTACCGGCACCTTCTTCCAGGAACTTGGACATCCCAATAATACCACTTAAGGGTGTACGGATATCATGACTCATGTTTGCTATAAATTCTGTTTTTGCCTGATTAGCCGTCTCGGCTAATAGTCTCGCTTCTTTTAAAGCCGTGATATCGACCGAAATTCCTGCAACCCCCACTACTTTACCTGTATTATCTCGCAGTGGGACGCGACTTGTTAAAAGGTTTAACACGGTATTGTTAATATGAGGAATAGGGGGATCTTCAATACCAAAAATGGGCTGCCCCGTAGTCATAACCTGTAGATCATCATTTTTTAATTTTTCAGCAAGACCTTTAGGCCAATTGCATAACACTGCAAGCTCCTCATAGGATTTTCCTTTGAATTGCTCACGAGTCATGTTTAGCATAGATAATACATTTTGGTTGCAGCCTAACATTAAGCAATCTTTATCCATCCAGTAAACATTACACGGCATATTCTCAATAAGGGTTTCCAAGCGAAATATTTCGTTATGCTGTTTTTTAATTTCATAATTAGTTGTTTGCAAAATTAGGAAATTGGTATCATTAATTTTGATTCGCTCAATAAGCCATGTCAGACTGAGTTCCTCTCCTGCATTCGCGGGAATGGAGTGAATTAAGTTCGCGCCCAAGAAACGCTGCCAGTCCTGCTTGGAAAAACAATTTTTAGTAGATTGAAGACAGAATTCATTAAACGATTTCCCTAGCGCTTCCGCTGCTGGGCAATTAAATAATTTTTCAGCTATGGGATTATAAATCACAATCCTCGATTCATGGTCTAAAAGAATGATGGCTTCCTGACTATGCGCCACGAGAAACTGCGCGAGTTGATTATGAATAATTAAGTCGTTGTGATCGATTTTCACGCTAGTATGTTATCCTTATGCCATTTTGGTAAGTAACAAAGTAATAAGTACTCGGAGTTTTCCTGGTAATCAATTTATTGTATTTCTTTTGAATTATATACCATTGAGGATCCTAATATGGAGATAACCACCTGCCTTATTGGTGAAGATAGTTTAGTTATTCAGTGTGGTGATCAACTTTTATCCCGCAATCATCGCATACACTTGGTTATTTCGCCACTGCACAGTGTTCAAGAGTGGGCTGAAGAACATGGAATTTCCTGGATTGCCAGTATTGATAAGCTTGCAAATATCGAGCCTTTTCAGGTTGATTATTTGTTCAGTATTGTGAATAGTCGCATTTTATCAAAATCAATTCGAAATTTAGCCCGCTGTTATGCCATTAACTATCATGATTCACTTTTACCCAAATTTGCAGGTCTGAATTCTACCTCCTGGGCACTTGTTCACAACGAAAAAGAGCATGGTGTCACATGGCATATCATGAATGACAAGATTGATGAGGGGGAGATTGTTTATCAACAGTCCTTGCCAATCCATCCTAATGATACGGTGCTTACATTAAATTTGCGTTGTTATGAAAATGCGATTTCATCCTTTACTCAGATGATTAAGCTTATCGAAGCCGGTTTGCTTGCACCTAGAAAGCAAGTGCTTGATAGGCGCAGTTATTTTGCTGCAAATCATCATTTACCGTGTTTTGGATTTATTGATTGGCGGCTTTTTTCAGCCAAAACGATTGAGCGCATCACGCGAGCTTTATCCATTCAAAAATATAGTAATCATGTTGGCACCTTAAAATTACTGGCAGACAGGGACTATGCGATTGTTTCCCAGGTTGAGCTGGTAAGCGCTCCCAACACCGCTGAGAATAAATTAGGTACAATCCTGGCTATTGAAGAAAACGGCCTTGTCGTTAGCACAGTAGGTCAACCTATTAAATTTGTTGAATTACTCTCCTTGGCAGGTGAGCCAATTTCAATTAAAGATTGGGTCAATAGTCATGGCCTGCAAGTTGGGCAAGTCTTACCTTACTACAGGGTAAAAGATATAGAAGCGCAAAGGAAATACCACAGCTCTGCATTAGCTAACGAGCGCTATTGGATTAGTAAAATAAAAGCGATATCTGAGCATAATACTTTTAACCTACAGCGTCTCAAACAATCGATGGAATTTGAACGTTTGGAAACATCCATCAGCTTAAATGACATCTTCCCCAGCAAACAATTTGATAACAAGGTAGAACTGCTATTAACAGCCATATTAATCTATTTGTATCGCCTAAATAACCAGGAACAGCTATCAATTTCAATTGTTCAGCCTGAGTATAATCATCTTCAAGAGCAATTCGGCCCTTTATTTTCAGGGTTTTTACCGTTGCTTTTCCATAAAGAAAATGATTTTTCATTTCAAGAGGCACTTGAATCGGTAACCAAATCATTGGTCGAACTCGATAAGCGCTCTGTATTTCTGAGTGATATTGCTGCAAGACACCCTGAGTTGAAAGGAAGTCAAATGGAATCAGGGATTGTTATTAATCTTTCAGGGGCTAATAAAGATTATCCTTGCCAAACGGAAACGGTGCTTTATTTTAATTTGGATCCGGATAGAGGTAAAATTGAGATTCTGCATCGTATGGAGCTGAACAGAGATGATTCGTTACTGAAAGAACTCATGTCGCATTGTACCCAGCATCTCGTTAATATTCTTATCCAGTTAATTAATCACCCTTTTGTTAGTGCAAGAAAGTTTTGCTTTTTGACACAAGCTGAACGTTACAACTTATTGCAGGTATGGGGAAAAGGAAAGACGAGATACCTGCCTGAAAAATCACTGGTAATGCTTTTTGAAACCCAAGTGGCAAACAATCCAGACAAGGTGGCTATTTATTTCAATCATTTATCAGTCACTTACTTGGAGCTGAATGAACTCGCTGAGCGGGTTGCCAATCGCATACGGCAGCGACAACTTCCTCCACAACATTTTATCGGATTGTACCTTCAGCGAAGTATAGAGATGCTTGCTGTGATACTAGGGATTTTAAAGGCCAATTGTGCCTATGTTCCTCTGGATACCAAATATCCTTTACTGAAAATAGAACAAATTGTTGAAGATGCTAATCTTTCTTGCCTTTTTATCCAGCAAAAATCAGTGGAACAATTTAACGATTTTTTCAAGCAAAAAGAGAAAAAGGTTGAGTTGTTAACCGTCGAGGCTATTTTATCGACTCCGCAAAAGGCCTGCGAGCAGGTACCAGACGGGTTAACCATAACAAATAAGATTGCTTATATTATGTTTACTTCGGGTACAACAGGGAGGCCAAAGGGAGTTGTTGTCACCCATAAAAACATTATTAATTATTGCAAGTGGTTCACTGAGACAACCCATTTTGATGAAAAATGTACTATTGATTTCTCGTCATCCATTGCGTTTGATCTCTCTGTGCCTTGTACCCTTGCTCCTTTATTAGTGGGGGGGGCCATTGCTATAGCCACTGATGCCCAAAAAACAAATCCACAACTTTACCTGACCCATCTTAAAAAGCACCTGGTCACTCATGCGGAGTTAACCCCTGGTTATCTTGAAATGTTGTTGAATTACCCTCAGGAAGTAATTGATTTGGTTCATTTACGTTATTTGTTACTCGGGGCTGATGTGGTTTTAAGTACTGATGTGAAACGATGGTTATCGTTATGCCCTCACCATCAGGTCATCAATGAATATGGTCCTACAGAAACGACGGTGTCAGTCACTTCTTATTTTGTGAATAAGGATGAGTTGGATAATGGAACCTCAGTTCCGATTGGCCAACCGGCTTTTAATTCGACCGGTTATGTTCTCGATCAATACAAAAATCTCTGTCCTTTTGGTGTAAAAGGAGAGCTATATATTGGTGGAGCTCAAGTAACCAAAGGTTATCTGAATCGGCCTGACCTGACACAAGAGAAGTTTATCCATGTAGATTTCACCAAGCCCAATGAAGTGCTTTATCGTACGGGCGATATGGTGTGTTGGTTGCCAGGTGGAAGTTTGCAGTTTTTTGGAAGAAACGATCACCAAGTCAAAATTCAGGGTTACCGTATCGAATTACCGGCTATTGAATCGATTTTGGTTAAATTCCCTGGAATTCATCAAGCAGTGGTTGTCGTGATGCGAGGAAAATCAAAAGAAGCTTATTTGCGAGCCTATTTGGTGACTGATAAAAAGCCAAAAACCAGCAACGAATTAAGGGAGTATTTGGCTGACTATCTGCCTGGCTATATGATACCGCGCGAATTTTGTGTCATAAAATCAATTCCTTTAAAAGAGAATGAAAAAATAGATTTTACTTCATTAGAACGGCAAGGATTTCAACTTTTACGATTTAATGAACAAGATACAATTGATGCATTAACACCCCACGAAAAGGAAATCAAAGGAATTTGGGAGCAAATTTTTCACAGGAAGGTCCATTCTGCCCAGGAGGATTTTTTTGCCATGGGGGGCGATTCACTCACGGCTTTGCAGCTCATATCCACTTTAAAAACGCATTACAATTTAAATTTGCCCCTGCAATTAGTGTTTGAGTATCCAACTATTTCAAGTTTAGCGACCAAAATTGATGAGTTTTTAGCGAGTAAACGTTCAGAAAAGCATTTTTCTATCAAAGCAAATCCTTTAATTAAACTGGCAACCGGTAAAGACGAGCCGCCTTTGTTTTTAGTGCACCCCGTGGGTGGCTCAGTCTTTTGGTATAAGCAATTAGCTTCATATTTGCATGGTAAATACACTGTTTATGGTATTCAGGATCCTAATCTGGATGGAATGCTTCTTCGCTTTAACGCTTTGGAGGAGATGGCCAGTTTTTATTTGCAGGAAATAAAAAAAGTGTATTCAGGTGATCAATACTGCCTGGGAGGAGCCTCATTCGGCGCTACAGTTGCTTTTGAAATGGCAAAACAACTCGTCAATGAAAAAAAATCCATTCAATTTCTAGGGTTGTTCGATGGGTGGGCTCATTATCCTCATGACTTAATGCAGGAAGATACATCCATATTCTTAAGCCAGACAGAAGATAATCAATCCACGATCAATAACAAGACAAAAGAGTCTTTATATGAATTGGAACAATATCGAAAGACGTTATTACTCAATTATAAACTCTCTTCCTTGAAGGCGGATGTGACCTTATTTAAGGCAAGTGAATTATGGCCTTCATTTAAACTCATTGATGACTTTAATAATGGTTGGCGTCCTTATGTTGAGGGTGAAATTAAGCAGTATGCGATATCTGGGAATCATGAAACCATGTTTTTTGAGCCCTATGTCCAGCGATTAGTAGAATGTCTTTCCATGAAAATATAATGGTTTACCTGGCTAATGAGGATTAATTAATCTCAGGCCACTGGTTAATAAACGTCCATTATTGAGTGTTGCCTTAAAGCAGGTCTGGACAAATTCTTGGATAGGTTTACCGCCAAAATTAATTCAGGTGCCCGGGTGCCCAGGGTTCTCAGGATGAACTCACCAAGGGGTTTTCCAGCTGTTTTTGATAGTCGCGCCACTGGGGCATAAATCGGGTCATTAACGCATGGAAACGCTTATTGTGGCTAGCTTCCAATAGATGAACCATTTCATGAACTAAAACATATTCCAGGCAGGCCAATGGTTTTTTAATCAGATTAAGATTCAGCCAGATTCGTTGCGCACGGACGTTGCAAGAGCCCCAGCGGGTTTTCATTAGTTTGATTCCCCAGCTGTTCACGTTTACCCCGATTATTGGTTCCCATTTCTGTAGTAGTTGGGGTAAAACTGCTTTCATTTGTTCTCTGTACCAGCTTTTTAATAGGACTTCTCTAATGGTTACCGTTGAATCAGCTTTGGTAAAACAGTGGATAAAGCGGTCATCAATAACGATTTTTGCCTGTTGACTATTCTCGTGAATAACGAATGCAAATGATTTACCTAAAAAATAGTGATGTTCGCCTGTTTCAAAACGAGGGCTGGGTGGGGGGGGATTTTGAGTTAAACGGGCTCGCTGGGCATGAATCCAGGCGCTTTTAGCTTCCAGCTGCCGGTGAATCAGGGCCATAGAAAATCTTAATGGTACGCTGACCCTAACCTCACCATGAGGCGGATATATACGTAGATGTATGTTTTTTATCGGTTTTCTTATGATATTTATAACAATCCCATCAATTTCAAGTTGATTGTGCGACATAGAAGCAAGTAATAAAAAACAAGAAATGGTAGTTATAAATTGATGAGGGTAGATAGTCAATTGATTAGTGGACCTTATGGTCTTTAGCTTGGGAAATAGGAAGCGATGAATCAGGACTTACGAAAAAAGTCGAGACAAAATGTTAACGAAGAGATCGGCGTTTTTCGTAAGTTCTGTGAATCTATCAGAAGCGCTCATCAGGGACACAAGGACTATCGACATATTCACCATTTATTTTCAATACCATATTCACGCTGGCACGATGGTAGCGAACTAATTGTTCGTATTGGGCGGGGGTCAGATAGCCATAACTGTTACCACAATAAACCAGTGAATGGGCGGCGCGCGAAGATTTAACTTGTATGGGGATATCACAATCCCAACGAAAGCGTGTCAAATCACAGTTAGCAAAGGCTGTGCTCAATGGCAGTATAAACAGAAGCGACGCTAGATTGATTGTTTTCATAGACTAACACTCCGTTGTTCTATTCTAATATTATCGGCTATTACGCAGAATTCTGATAGTGAAGCATGCTTGAACTATGCCAAGTTAGTAAACGATTCCTTCATGGCGTAGTAGATCTGTTTTGTAATGCAGAGCGGTAGTTCGCCCCATATAGCCGCCACAGTTGGTTTTGCCAACTACACGATGGCAAGGAATAAACAAGGCTAAAGGATTACTTTTACAAGCCTGGCCAATAGCACGGGGACTTGATTGCAATGTCTTTGCCAATTCACCATAGGTAAAGGTGCGGCCTACGGGAATAACCAGTAAAGCATTCCAAACCCGCTGCTGATAGAGAGTACCTTGTGGTTTTAATGGCAATTGAAAACGATAGTGAGGGTTTTGGAAATAATGATCGATTTCCATCGCAATGGTGTTGGTCAGTTGATTAACCAGCTTGCTGGAAGTGGGCGATTCAGTAAAATTTGCGCGGTGGATATAATGCTCATCGTACTCAACTTCAAGCCAACCAACTGGTGTACTGAATTCGGTGACAATGAGCATTTTGGTCCGCAATTAACTTTCTTTTTTGCTAGTCAATTTTTCTTTGATACGTGCTGCACGGCCAGCTAAATCACGCAGATAATATAGCTTGGCACGACGAACATCACCACGACGCTTAAC
The DNA here is from genome assembly GCF_048553315.1 of Legionella sp. ST3F1. NCBI lineage: Bacteria > Pseudomonadati > Pseudomonadota > Gammaproteobacteria > Legionellales > Legionellaceae > Legionella > Legionella sp. ST3F1. The sequence continues at coordinate 59,792 of NZ_JBLZIO010000020.1, forward strand.
AGTAATGCTGTCTACAACAGGACTGTAAGTTTGGAATACGCGCTCAACACCAACGCTGTGAGAAATTTTTCGAACAGTGAACGCAGAATTTAAACCGCGGTTGCGTTTAGCAATGACAATACCTTCGAAGGCCTGTAAACGCTCGCGTGTACCTTCTTTTACTTTTACTTGTACTAAAACAGTATCACCTGGACTGAAATCAGGAATATTTTTGCCTTGCATTTGTTCGGCATTTAATTGGTCAATAATGTTCGTCATGGTCACTCCTCAAATGGGTATTCCTTTTAATCAGGAACCACCGTGTTCGCGTTTAAACTCGACAAGCAACTGCTTGTCCGTATCACTTAACTGTATTTTCTCTAATAAATCCGGACGTTTCAGCCAGGTTTTACCCAGCATTTGTTTTCTACGCCAGCGCTCAATATCTCGATGATGGCCACCTAATAATACTGGCGGAACATCTAAACCGTTAATAGTAGCTGGTCTAGTGTAATGTGGACAATCCAGCAAACCATTCATAAATGAATCTTGTTCTGCAGAGCCCAAATGGCCAAGACTGCCAGGCAGAAGGCGTATAATCGCATCGATAAACACCATGGCTGCCAATTCACCACCACTTAAAACAAAATCTCCTAGCGACCATTCTTCATCAACATCATGTGTAATGATCCGCTCATCAATTCCTTCATAGCGTCCTGCTATAAAAAGCAGGGGCTGTTTGCTTGCTGCCACTTCATTCAAATCAAACTGGCGAACTACTTTCCCTTGTGGACTCAAATAGATGGTCTTACAAGAGGTCGGCAACTGAGTCTTTGCATGCTTAATTGCTGCATGTAAGGGCTCATACATCATGACCATACCCGGACCACCGCCATAGGGTTTATCATCCACCTGACGATAGGGCCTTGTCGCCCACTCACGGGGATTCCAACAGTCTACCTTCGCTAACCCTTGCTCAAGAGCCCGTCCCACTACACCGTGGTGCAAGCCATCAAACATCTCGGGCATCAGTGTTATCACACCTAAATGCAGCATTATCTAAAAATCCGCATCCCAGTCAACTCTTATAAGATTTTGGCCAGGATTGATGTCCATAATAAACTGATCCGGTAAATAGGGAATCAAATATCGCTTTGTTCCTTCTACAACCAAAACATCATTGGCTCCCGTCGGCATTACTTCTTTTACCTTGCCAAAGGAGATTCCTTGCAGATTAACAACCTCCATTCCAACAAGTTCATGCCAGTAATATTCGCCTGGCTTAAGTGAAGGAAGTTGACTGCGACTAATCGCGATATCACTATTAGTCAGGTTAGCCACCTGCTCTCGTTCGCTATAACCTTCAATCTGGGCAAGAATCAATTTATTGTTGACTTCTATGTGCAATACGCTAAGTGGTTGCCATTGTTTGCCAATATAGGCATGCCAATCTGTATAACGCAGGATATTATCACGAGGCTCGGTGAATGAATGAACAATAACGAGCCCTTTAATTCCATGCGCACGACCAAAACGACCAACAACAACCCAATCAGTAACCTTGTCCACGTTATTCAGCAGCAGCGCTCTTCTTGCTATATTCTTTGATTAAGGCACGAACACGATCAGATAACTGAGCGCCACTATTTTGCCAATGAGTTAATTTGTCCATTTCAATCTGCAGGCGAACTTCTTGACCACGCGCAACAGGGTTGAAATAACCAATTCGCTCAATATAGTTACCATCACGACGTCGGCGACTGTCAGTGACAACCATATTGTAAAAAGGACGCTTCTTTGCGCCAGCTCTTGATAAACGTATAACGACCATTGTTTTCCTCTACTTAGAGTGGTTACGTAAAAATGCCGTGTATTGTACGAAAATTAATTCGGCATGGGAAGTGATTACAGGAATTATTTCATATCATCGGGAAACAGCCCCTTTAAACCAGTCATGCCGCCCATCCCGCGCATTATTTGTTTCATGCCGCCTGGCTTGGTGAATTTCTTCATCATTTTTTGCATTTGCTCAAATTGTTTCAGCAGACGGTTAACATCCTGAATTTGAGTACCTGAACCAGCTGCGATGCGTTTTTTTCGTGAGCCGACAATAATTTTAGGAATACGGCGCTCTTTGGGGGTCATGGAATTTATAATAGCGACAGTTTGTGCCATGGCCTTGTCGTTGACTTGGCTTATTGCTTGTTGTGGCAATTGACTCATGCCAGGCAATTTACTCATCATACTGGCAATACCACCCATATTGTTCATTTGGAGTAGCTGTTGTTTAAAGTCCTCCAAGTCAAACCCTTTTCCTTTTTTAAGCTTTTTGGCCAGTTTTTCGCTGGCTTGCTTATCTGCTTTACGCTCGACTTCCTCAATCAGGGTAAGAATATCTCCCATACCTAGAATACGTGAGGCTATTCGATCTGGATGAAAAGGTTCTAGCGGATCAATTTTTTCACCGCTACCCAAAAATTTAATGGGTTGGCCGGTAATGTGTTTAACCGAAAGTGCTGCTCCTCCGCGGGCATCACCATCTGTTTTGGTGAGAATGACACCGGTCAAAGGCAAGGCTTCATGGAAGGCTTTGGCTGTATTCGCAGCATCCTGGCCCGTCATGCTGTCTACAACGAATAAAGTTTCTACCGGATTGACTGCTTTATGGAGTGCCTTGATCTCCGCCATCATCTCGGCATCAACATGTAAACGGCCTGCTGTATCAAAAATGACTACATCCATATATTGTTTTTTGGCGCTGTCCAAAGCTCTTTGGGCAATATCTAAAGGCTGTTGATGTGCTTCTGATGGAAAGAAAGTAACATCAAGTTGAGCAGCTAAAACTTTAAGTTGTTCAATGGCAGCGGGTCGGTATACGTCCAAACTCACTAACATGACTTTCTTATTTTCTGTTTCTTTTAGGTAGCGGGCTAATTTTGCACTACTGGTTGTTTTACCAGAGCCTTGCAAGCCTGCCATCAGGAATACTGCAGGGGGTTGGGTTTTAAAATTAAGCTCAGCGCGAGTATCACCTAAAATATGCACTAATTCATCATGAACAATTTTAACCAGCGCTTGATCGGGTTTTAAGCTCCCCTGGACTTCCTGACCAAGTGCCTTTTGTTTTACCTGCTCAATAAACTCTTTAATGACAGGTAAGGCCACGTCTGCTTCAAGCAACGACATACGCACTTCGCGTAGAGCATGTTGCATATTTTCTGGAGTAAAGCGACTTTGACCGCTAATCGTTTTAAAGGCTTGCGTTAAGCGTTCGGTTAAATTCTCAAACATGGTAATTACCTAATGCAAAAATTCTAACTATAGCACAGTGGCCAGGTTGCCAAAACTTTTATTGGCCAGGAAAGGCAGGATTGATTAATAAATTAGTCTCTTACTAATTTTTTTCATGCTTTTTAAGGGAATTGGCTATAGATCTTGTCTTTTTGATATGATGAACTAATTTTCTTTGCAATTACTTGGGGATATGTAGTGCATTTTTCTTTTTCTTTACCCACGCTTCTAATTGCTTTAGTGCTGCTGGTTTTATTATCAGCTTTTTTTTCTGGTGCAGAAATTGGCATGATGTCTTTAAACCGTTACCGTTTGCGCCATTTAGTCAAAAAAAATGATAAACAGGCTATACGTGTTAACCAAATGCTGGCTCGCCCCGACAAACTACTTAGTGTCGTGTTAATTGGTAATACGTTGGCGAATATAGTCGCCTCAACGCTAGCAACGCTTGTTGGCCAGCGTTTATATGGTGATGCTGGTGTAGCCATAGCGACTCTGATCCTAACATTGGTCATTCTCGTGTTTTCTGAAATGACGCCCAAGACCTTGGCCGCTTTGCATCCACAACAGGTTGCTTTTACTTCGTCTTTTCCGTTGCAAATTTTGCAAATTATTCTTGCTCCTTTGGTTCAAACAATCACATGGATCACCAATACTATTTTGCGTTTATTTGGCGTCACCCTCGATAAGGTACAAAAAGAAGCTTTATCCGGAGAGGAATTACGTTCAGTAGTCCATGAGGCAGGGGGGCTTTTACCTGTTGAGCATAAAAGTATGTTGATCAGTTTGCTTGATTTGGAGCAAGCAACTGTTGAAGACATCATGATTCCGACAGCGGATATTATTGGTCTTGATTTGGAGCAATCCTGGCATGACTTACTTGAGCAGTTAGAAACGGCACAGCATACCCGGCTTCCTCTTTATCGCGATACGATTGATAATCTGGTCGGTATGGTCCATGTGCGAAGTGTACTGAATTTGGCTTTAGAAGAACGTCTTGATATGGATAATTTATTAAAAATCGCCGATGCGCCTTATTTTATTCCAGAAGCAACCCCTCTTAATGTGCAGATTTTAAATTTCCAGAAAATGAAAAAACGCAGTTGTTTTGTGGTGGATGAATATGGTGAATTGTTGGGCTTGGTGACGATGGAGGATATTCTTGAGGAAGTCGTTGGCGAATTTACAACTGATATTGCAGCCTTGAGCAAGGACATTACCCAGCAAGAGGATGGTTCTGTTATCGTTGATGCCAGTATTACTTTACGCCATTTAAAGCGCTTACTGAACTGGCAGTTACCTTCCTTGGGACCGCGCACATTGAGTGGTTTAATCATTGAGCATTTGGGCTATATCCCTCCACCGGATTGTTGTCTGCAAATCGAGAGTTTTCAAATTGAAATACTCATGGTCAGCGATAATATGATTAAAACAGTGCGTATGCTTAAGGTGAATAAGAAGAGGAAATAATAGGGCAGGTTACATTTCTACTATCTTGGAGCTTATGGTGCGATTTTCTGCGCTTCGCTGCTCACATACTGGTGCGTATGCTCCGCTGCGATGCTCGAATATCGCACCATAAGCACTCAAGCTAGCGAAATATAAACAGCCCTAACGTTAGTTATTTTATTTCTTCGTTTTCTTTGACAGCTAATACCCGTGCAGTAAATAAATAACCGCCATTTCTAATGGTTTTAATCAGGGCTGGTTTTTTGGCGTTGGGTTCAATTTTTTGCCTTAAGCGGCTAATTTGGACATCAATGCGCCGATCAAAAGGGGTCAAATCCGTATTTTTTGTGAGTTGAAGTAAAAATTCGCGGCCTAAAACACGTTGTGGTTGTCGTACAAAAGCCAGCAACAATTCATACTCACCTACGCTCAGTGGTAACTCTTGATTTTTATTATCAAAGAGTTGCCGTGAAGCGGGATAAAGTCGCCAGTTGGCAAAAAGAAAAACATTTTTTTCAGACTCTGTTTCTTGCGTAGAGCGTTGTACTCGTCTACTAATGGCAGAAATCCGGGCATGGAGTTCACGAGGATGAATGGGTTTGATCAAAAAGTCATCGGCACCGGCCTCTAGCATGCGCACACATATATTTTCGTTTGCTTGTTCGCTAATAATAATTAAAGGCACCTGAAAACGATGATATAAATTATCGATCTGGGCTGGATCTTCTTGAATAAGAGCCCAATTGATTAGCAATGCCTCAGGTTGACTAATATTCCCACTGAGTTGTGAGAGATCAGTTTGTTGTTCAATCTGATAATCAAATTTAGCAAAATATTCTAAAAGACGCCCATCTGGTGGAGCATTATCAATGATGAGCAGATATTTGCGATGCATGAATCATTCTCCGTCATGAATGCAAATCAATTCTATACTTGGCAGGATTATATACTGTTTATTATCAAATTTGTGATTTTTTAGTTGATTGCCTTTATTTTAATTGCAAGAATTTTTTCCCCCTGGCTATAACTATCATACCTTCTGTTGTTTTCAACAGTCATTGCTAGTAATCACTGTTTCTAATTTGTAGAATAGAGCGCGTTTGTATCAGCGAATACTCATTATCAAATTTATAGCTTGAGGGGAAAAGCATGAATAAAATTATTGGCTTGTGTGGTTTAATAGTCTCTTTATTGTTGAGCAGCTGCTCGAAGGACATCGCGCCTGGTGATTACGATGTCAGTGAGGTTGGACGGTTAAAGAAAGTTGCTTCTGGTACAATCATTTCAAAACGGGCTGTTAAGTTTCATAGCAGAGATACTGCGAATAAAAAAACGGAGAAAGCACCTGGCAGTGAATACATTGATGGTGGCCGTGGCTATGTTTACGTGATTAAATTAAATAGTGGCGCCATTGTTTCTGTAGCTCAGGCAGAAGACTTAAACCTAAAAGTAAAACAACATGTTCTGGTTGTTTATGGTAAGAATACACGCGTACTGCCAGATAGCGGCACCGATAGTTAATTTTAGGGACTACAGCTGCCGAAAGGTATTTTGATGTACCTCTCGCTTACTAATTCTGGAATGATTTAAAGATAATCGTTTGTATTCGGGGGCAGCTGTAATTTTACCGACTCAATGAATCAATTACTTTGCTAAGGTGGTTGGGTAATCTTCAAGCGTGATTGAGTTGGCAGCACTATTAATTCGGTTTGTTCTCGCTAAATAAAAAATTCGATAAGATGGCCTTCAAGTAGATGTATTAATTGTCCCGTTAGCTATGTGAATGAATTTTTTTCTTGTGAGTGTTAGGTTTGCATTGCTCAAAGACTGATGAAGGTCAGGAATAGGCCTCATTTATTTAGTTGATATCCAATAGATTTGGTTTAAGTTTTGATTTTGGATAAGAGGCGAGCTCATTTTTATAAAATTGCAGGAGCTGTTTTAACATTTCTGGGGCAGGAGAGGTTTGGGCAAATGATGAATCCAGGCTATCAGTCCATTTATCATCGCTTAGACGTAAAATCACAGTAATATATTGGAAGTCATCCGGGTATAAAGCAACAATCCAGTCATTATCAAGAATTGCGTATAGCTTCAGGGCATCTAATATGGCCAGTTTATCTTTACGTATTTGCAATTGCCCATTTTCTGGATTAACTCTATACAATAGTTTTCCTAATTTTCTGGCTTTTTCTCTTGAGACAATCTGATTAGGTAGTTCACCACTTTCCAGCATAAATACACGGTTATCAGGAGGCAGTTCGTGGTGAGTAAGCGCATTGAGTAATGAAATGCCATCAAAATTTTTCTTTAAAGGCAAATTTAAGAAGCTATAGATTGTTGGGGCTATATCAATCAAAGCCACCCGCCTGTCTATTTTGCCGGGAACAGTTATTAACTGTCCCTGATTAAAAATTTTAAAACCCAGCAGACAAAAAAATTGTGCCGGGCTAAGTAAATCTGAACCGTGTCCTGCACTCATTTCTAATGTTGTGGAAGTCTTGCGCTTGAAATAATCGCTTAACTTGTTTTCTTGCTTACCTTGATAGTTTGCGAGAGTAAGCGGGCGTGATCCTGGTTCGTAGAGGGCTTCCCCATGATCGCTCAGAACAATGATCAAACTATTTTGTAACAGATCAGCCTGTTGTAATGCTGTCAAGAACTTACCAATTTGTTCGTCTGCTTTATAAACGGCGTCTAGATACAGTTGTCCCCGTTCTTGCACAGAGTATTCATTTTTTACTTGGGCAGGGGAAGAGGCTGCCCAGGCGTAGGGCCAGTGAGGCAAGGTAAAGTGCACTGCCATAAAAAGAGGTGTCTGTGGGTTATGCTGTTTTATGAATTGATGCAGGACTCTATCAAAAGTACTCGGGTAATAAGAAAAATGACTGGAACGGTTAAGGTAATTATAAGGAAACAACCAGTGACTGATAGGAAGATTAATCAGTAAGTTACTTAAAGGAAAATCATTAAAAGTGCCTAAGAGCACATCATTGACACCCAGTTTAGGCCCTATCACTTTTTCAAAACCAAAATCGTTACTGATACTGCTAAACCGTCTATCATCAGTGGCAAAAACGGTTTGATAACCCAGGCTCTGCATAGTCCAGACAATGCTTTCCTTGCTTTTTACAAGGTCCGCTGGCATCAAATTATAACGGGCCTGGTGGTGCAGGGGATACATCCCTGTCAGGATACTTGCCCAGGCCGAATAGGTACGCGCCAGAGGGCTAACAGTTTCCTTGAATACGATACTCTGTTGTATAAATTGATCGAGATTGGGGGTATTGTGAGCACTCACTCGTTCAGGACTTAGCGAATCAATACCAATCAGAAAAATATTCGGTGTGTTGGACGCAATCCCGTCGTGCTTTACTTGATCTTTTTCATAACCAAGAAAAAATAATGGGCTTACACAAACTAGAAAAATACAGCTGAAAATTATAGGGCGACGATGCCAAGCTTGCCATAAAGTATTTAAAATCAACAGGCCCAGTATCAGCAACGATAGGTAAAAGGTCATTTTGAGTAAAAGTGGCGGTAGCCCGGGTAAAAATAAACGACTGAACGCGCTTAAAGGAAAGAAATAGCAATTAGCCGTCAGCAGGGCAATCAGTGAGAGGCAAAAAACAATCACTTGCCAGCGCTCAAGCGCTTTTTTTGTGGGTAGATATTCTGCGATTCCCCAGAGCATGGCAGTTTGTAGGAGAGTTAAGAGCACATAAAGCAGAACTTGAATGATAAGCGCTGTTGCCAACTCGATATAAACACTGATAGGCAAGGGAATAGCTTTTAGAAAACTGCCTCCCTGGGCAAGGATATAAGCGAATTGTAAAACTAAAAAAACTAAATTGAATAAGGCGAAATTGGTACAGTAATCGCCTATACCCTCTCTTCTTTTCACGGCTGTGTGACTACTGTACTGTTTAGGTGCCAATTATAAACGTAACCATTGATCGTATTGATATGCTTAAGTTGGCTCAGTAGTGGTTCTTTGGCAAATTGTTTAATATGATTGATCACATCACGTTTTGTGCCACCGAAGTCTTCATTAAACCAATCATAGATCTTGGATACAATGAGCTTACCTTCAATAACCTGTACGCCTCGGAGTGAATTAATGTAGCCTCTGGCTGCCTCATTTAATTCTTGCTCAATGGTGGCACCATGATAGGCTTGTTTATTTAGATTGGCAGAGCCTATTGCTGCATTATTTATTGCATAGAGGGTTCTTGGATCATTCCAGATAGGGCGAATAATACGGTTTTGTATTTCATCAAGTGACAAAGGGGTATGATTGATCGTGATTAGCTTGGCTCCCCAAGGACCGATACTAAATAAACCGGGTGAAATATTGATTTCTTCGATACTTCCTACAGGATAGTAGTCCGCTACGATTTGGATAGTAAGGGCATTGTAGAGATTGAGCCAAAAAGCAAGTTGCTCATTTCGATTATAGGCATCAATATCGATTTTAGCCATTTTTTCAATATAGGATTTTAGTAAATCGTAATCCGCTTCAGTGAGATTAGGATAGTCAACCAGATTAATGCCTTCTTCGTTGGTAATAATTCGTTTACTCAAAAATGTTTGCCAATCGTCATGTGCAATTGTTTCTGTTGATAAAGGGTTATTTACTTCCCAAATTGGCCAAAGGTTTTTGTGAAAAGTAGCGCTCATTCCATTGTTCATCAGGAATAAACAGACTAGCAGGCTAAAAATTTGTGTAAACGGCTTGATCTTAAACATTCACTCTGGCCCGATTTCTAAGTGCGCTACCGATGGTATTGCCGTCCAAAAACTCTAACTCGCCTCCAGAGGGGATCCCATGAGCTAATTGGCTCACCTGGACTGGGTGATCGCGCAGTAATTCGTGTATAAAATGAACGGTTGTCTGGCCTTCTATGGTGGGGCTTAAAGCAAGAATGACTTCTTTGATTTCTTCTTTAACAACCAATTCGTGCAATTTTGGTAATCCTATGTCATCTGGCCCCATGCCATCAAGGGGAGAAATTCTTCCCATCAGTACATAGTAACTGCCAGTAAACGCATTGCTTTGTTCAACTGCGAGCACATCAGCAGGATTTTCTACTATGCAGAGTGTCTTCAGATCCCTTGCGGGGTTTTGACAGAGTTTACAAAAATCCTGTTCGGTATAATTATTACAACGCTTACAATGATGGATAATATTCATTGCTTCTTCTAAGCAGGAAGCAAGGTGCAAGCCGCGCTGGCGTTGATGTTGCAATAAATGAAACACCATGCGCTGCGCGGATTTCGGTCCAACTCCGGGCAGACAACGCAAAGCGTCCACTAGGCGGCTTAGTGTGTCCATTATCCCTCTTATTCCTTATCTTCTTCCTTCAGGAAGTCAGTAGGAATATTGAGTCCTGCAGTTAACTGACTAATTTTTTCTTTCGATGCTTTTTCTACTTTTCGCACTGCATCATTAATCGCTGCTGCAACTAAATCTTCCATCATTTCAACCTCTTCGTCCATTAATGAAGGATTGATTTTGACTTCAGTAACATCATGACGGCCATTCATTTTGACTTTGATCATGCCACCACCTGCTTCACCATCAACGAGCAACTGACTCAGTTGTTGTTGGGCTTCTTGCATACGTTGCTGCATTTTTTGGGCTTCTTTCATCAAGTTGCCAAGATTTTGATTAATATCCATCTCTATTCTCTCGCTAGTTAAATGTAATAATTATAATCCATCTTTACTGGGTTCAATAGAATTTTGAACTAATTCGGCCGAAAATTCCTCTTTCAACTGGTGAAGGAATGGGTCATTTTGCAGGGCTATTTCTGCTTCTTGTTGACGCAAGCCTTGAGCAATCTGTTTTTTCTGGGCCGGCGATGATTGTACAGCTTCACCAGTACTTAGTACAATTTTAATCGATTCCTTATAATAGGTACCTAAAGCCTGTTCTATACGACTTGTAACCGCGGGAGTAAATAAGGATTGGTGGCCTCTAGCAACCCGCAGCGTTATTTCACGCCCAGTTTTTGCTATTAGTTCAGCATTTTCAGCTGCATTGAGCGTTAGACCTGTCAACTTCAGTTGAGTTATGATCACACTCCAATCGTCAGATATCGTTGAGACAGATTCTTGCATGACAGGCTGCTGCAATGGTGTAGGTGGTTCTGGTTCTATTGTGCTTCTATTGTTTGCTTCAATAATAACCGGCTCTGCCTGTTTATCCGATTTAGTCAACGGACTGGAATTTTCCTCAAGCACCAAGGGTTTTTTAGCAGCTACTTCATAGGCTAGTGGTGGTGTGTTCGCTTTTCCCGCTGGCCTGAATGTCAACATACGCAACATGATCATTTCAAAACCAACGGCCAAGGTTGGGGCCAGATACATTTCTTCAGAGCCTTTAAGACCAATGTGATAAAATAATTGGACATCTTCCGGGCTAAAATGCTTGGCTAATACTTTGACTTCCAACTGGGTAGCAATGAGTGGATTTCCATCAGGCAAAGTCTGTGTGACAGTGATTTGGTGCAGGTAATCCAATAAGGAGTCGAGCACGTAGCGGAAATGTCCTCCTTCAACCGCAATTTGTCTGCTGATCTGAATAAGTTGTTGAGCGTCAAGTGCTGCCAGAGCATTTAAAAGTTGAATAGCATAGTCTTGTTGTGTATACCCCAGGATTGATTTTACTACTTGCGTTTGTAAGCAATCATCACTACTGGCAATTGCTTGATCGAGGAGACTCAAGGCATCGCGCATGCTTCCTTTAGCTACTTTGGCTAAAAGCTCTATAGCCTCTATTTCAAAGGATAGCTGTTCTTCATTGAGAATATGTTGCAAATGCTGACTAATCAATTCTGAGGGTAAATGCTTGAGACTAAACTGCAGGCAGCGTGAAAGGACTGTAACAGGTAATTTTTGTGGATCAGTCGTAGCCAATAGGAATTTGACATGTGCGGGTGGTTCTTCCAGCGTTTTTAACAACGCATTGAAACTATGTTGAGAGAGCATATGTACTTCATCAATCAAGTAGATTTTGAAGCGACCGTTAGTTGGTGAGTACTGGACATTTTCCAATAGTTCGCGCGTATCTTCCACCCGTGTTCTGGAGGCGCCGTCAATTTCGATTAAATCGATGAAACGTCCTTGTTCGATAGCTAAACAAGCATCACAGCGTAGACAGGGCTCAGCGCTAAGGCCTTGTTCGCAGTTAAGTGCTTTAGCCAAAAGACGGGCAACACTGGTTTTACCAACACCGCGTGTACCCGTAAAAAGATAAGCATGATGTAAACGCTGTTGATTAAGCGAATTGATCAATGCCTTATTAATATGTTCCTGGCCAACCAGTTGAGAAAAGGTTCGGGGTCGCCATTTACGCGCTAGTGCTAGATAGCTCATACGGGGTTTTCATTAGTTGGGCGGCAGCTCTAAGAGCCACACCCCGGCGCCCGCATCAATTGCTACCGCTGCTCCCTTCCGGGCCTGACGGGGTTCACAATCTATCGTCGCGAGGGGACCAATAGAGCCACCATTGTTGAATTGCGAAGATTAACAAAAAATAATAGGGATAGCCAGAGGTCCCATATACAAATCTTAGTAAATACTATTATGAATGTTAGTGATGAATGATGAAAGTATATATAATGACCACTCCATTAAAATGAAAGCCAAAAAATATGCAGAAACGTACTCTTTTACCTTGGCTCAACTGGGGGGCTACAACCAGTTTTGTGTTGTTTCAATTTTTTCTTCAAACAGCCTCTGGACTAATGGCGGCCGGATGGCAGGCTGATTTTCAATTAACCACCACCGAAGTAGGTTCTTTATCAGCCGCCTTTTTCATTTCTTATGTAATTATGCAGATTCCTGTGGGGTTTGCTTATGACCGCTTCGGGGCCCGTAAAATCTTAATTACCGCATCTATTCTATTATGTACAGGAACGTTTGCTTTGGCCTTTAGCCAGGTCTATTGGCAAGCATTTTTTGCCCGAATGATCATGGGTATTGGTAGTGCCTTTGGGTTTGTCGGCATGCTCTATGTGACGGCTTCCTGGTTTTCAGGACGGCACTTTGCGTTACTGGTGGGTATTTCAGAGACTTTAGCAATGATGGGAGTTGCTTTGGGCGAAGTGGGTATGGCATGGATTATTAGCCATTACGGCTGGCGTTTTACTATGATGATAGGTGGATGGTGTGCTCTTGGAGTCGCTCTGTTTGTTATTATTTTCGTCCGTGATCATGCAAGTCAATTGACTAAAGAGAATAAAGAAAGCGAACAGAGTTTGTCATTTGTTGCTGCTATTAAAGATGTAATAGGCAACAAACAAATTTGGTTAGCAGGTTTTTATGGGTTTTCCATGTTCTCAATTATTAATGTTGTTGTAACGCTCTGGGGTGTTCCTTTTTTTCTTCATCAGCATCATCCAATTTCATTACATACTGCCGGGATAATGATGTCGATGGTGTTTATTGGTATCGGAATTGGTGGTCCTTTTAATGCGTGGCTTGTTCAGCGTTGGAAAAAAAGACAGGTACTCATGAGCCTGTTTGCTCTCATAACGACTATTCTCTTTGGCATGATCTTGTATATGCCAGGTTTGCCTTTATGGAGTTTATCTATTCTATTAGGGTTATTAGGATTTTTCTCATCAACCTACATTCAAGTTTTTGCCGTGGTAAAAGATGCTGTGGCAGTGGGAGTGAGAGCCACAGCATTATCGACAACCAATATGCTATTAATGGCAAGTGCACCGCTCTTACAACCATTAGTCGGAAAGTTACTACAACTAAATTATACTTTCCCGCAAGCGTTATCAGTGATTTTTTTCTTGCTTGCTCTCACCGTTGTCTTATCTTTTGGCTTAGATAAAAAATCTTAATCCAGATGGAAAAATAATTTTAACAAAAAATGAAAAAAGTGTTTGACAAGGAAGTGAGGATGAGTAGAATACGCATCACGCCTTCGGGGCGGGTTCATTAAG
>NZ_JBLZIO010000021.1:0-71522 GCF_048553315.1 Legionella sp. ST3F1
AGGCGAGGTGTGGAAGCGCAGTAATGCGTGAAGCTAACTCGTACTAATTGGCTGATTGTCTTGACCATATAACCTGAATTGCTTTGAGGTTATAGGCAATAATGAAAGACGAATACGTTTGTGTTACCTCACATTCTTTACCGGCCTGCTGGCTATCGCAGTTAACCCTGCTTTAACCAGAACAGGCAAACCAGTTTTCCTGGCGACCATAGCGGTTTGGAACCACCTGACTCCATCTCGAACTCAGAAGTGAAACAAACCCGCGCCGATGATAGTGTGGAGTTTCTCCATGCGAAAGTAGGTCATCGCCAGGGCTTTTTTACTAAGCGGCTTAATAGCCGCTTTTTTTTTGCCAGATTACAAAATTCTGTGTTAATTTTGACATAGCCATCCAAATTAAATTTTTTTTAGTAGTTAGTTATTTAATTTGTACATTTCATCGACAATAAATAATGATTTCTCAGTAGAGTTCATGTTAATCTATCTGCGCTCGAGATAATGTTTCAGCATTTTATGAACTGAGAGTTAGCTAGATATAAATGTTGTAGTATTAATTACCATTTTACGGGGAAGTAGAGTAGCATGTTAGTCGGCCGCGTTCAGGAATTTATTAATGCTCTAGAAAGTATTAAAGATAAACTAAGTGAGGATGATAAGGCTCTTCTTAAAGATTTCCAAGAAAAATATTCTGGACGGATTGACCCTAAAGCCGAAGAAGGCACCAGTGATCCACTGTTTCCCCTGGAGCCAGATAGCCTTTTAAGTGAGGATGATCTTGCCTGGATTAGGGGTTGTTTTGCCAGACGTTGGAAAAATATAGCTGATAAGGAAGATGATTATACGTTTTACCCTGGAGGGGTGAACACAGCCTGGATCTCGCTTGCTAAAGATTTAGCGGCTGAATTGAAGATACCTTATTTGTTATTATTAATTCCAACGCTTAAAAATCAAGTAGATCCCGATAAACTGTCGCGCCTAGAGCAAGCTCCTGATACTCGTGCAATTTTTCTTAGTGATGATGGTGTTTGGCATAGAGTTTTGGGGCTCTTAGAGCATTTGCAACACGGCAAAGGGCAATTGGCTACCTACGACATGGCCAAACAGTTTAGACCCCGAGCGTTGACTCTCAATGAATTGTATCGAATTCGTTCTAAGAGAGGCGAAGATTTAGCTTTTCAACTTAAAAACGAACATTATACCAGCTTTTGGAATTACGTACTCCGTCTGATAGCCCCTAATTGGCAACGCCGTGGCGATTGCCCTACTCATCTACTACCCAGTCTCCTTGATATTATTGAAAGTTATTATGACGCTGCTGGTAGGGAGCCGAAAGATTTTACAGAATTTCAAAAATGTCTAAAAAATTTTTCGATAGCCCTTAGTGCTTGTTCCTTAGAGGATATTAATCATTTTTATGGAATACCAATAGATTTGGGGGATAAAAAGCGGAGTTACTTAATTGAAATTCTGCTTGATTGCATGGAGAACACCGAGGATTTACATGATAAGCTGGCTGCCGTGGCGAAGTCGCTTTGTCAATTTGACCCCACACTGGTCGGCAAGCATGAGAAACTGCAACCGCTTTATCAGTCTTTGAAAATTGGAAACTACTTTGAGGTGGCTCAATTATGTGAATTAGTTCAAGCGTTAGAGCTAAATGACACTGATCCACTGAAACCGGAGATAGATCAGCTAGTTCAGCGACTTCGTGGTGAAGATGAGATTAAATCTGAGATAATTGAGCAGATAAAACAAATTTATGCTTTGCGCTGGAAAAGTATCATCGATACACCAAATGATTATACCCGTAGGCAAGATAGACCCAATCGCAGTTGGATATATTTAGCCCGCCATTTAGCAAGCGCAGGGTACATTCACCCTAACTACTATCGGTTGCTAATCCCAACGCTGCAGATGGATAAGGATCTGGTTACTCAAGAGCTATTTACAATTTATCCCTTATCTCATCTTATTCTTTCTGATAATGGAACGAAGTTAATTCTTGCTCAGCATCTTATTGAGCATCATAAAGCGAACGGAACTTTTTATCAGTGTAGTGAGCATCCTCCATGCCCATTAACCCAAAAGGAATTAGCGCGCTTAGGTTTTGCAGCCCCTCGCTA
This sequence comes from Legionella sp. ST3F1, assembly GCF_048553315.1. Classification (NCBI taxonomy): domain Bacteria; kingdom Pseudomonadati; phylum Pseudomonadota; class Gammaproteobacteria; order Legionellales; family Legionellaceae; genus Legionella; species Legionella sp. ST3F1. The sequence continues at coordinate 2,124 of NZ_JBLZIO010000021.1, forward strand.
CCCAGATTATTTTATTCGCGTGGTGGAGACAGAACCAGAGCCCGGTATCAGCGTTAAAACTGTCGAGGCAGTCAGAGAGTTAGTTAATGGTACTTTAAATCCAGTGGGATTATTGCTTGGTTATGATATTAGTGCAACTCAACTCGATACAGCTGATAAAGCGTATGCAAAATTTCTTGAGTTTATCGCAGGATTAGAACAGACCGAGTTAGATAGATTATTTAAGCAACGAATTTCCTTTCGTACAAAACGGCTTTCCGTTGCAACCATTCTGCAAAAAATTCAGCATAAATTCGATGATGATGATCGGGGCTGTATTGCAGTTTATGGACAATATTTCCTGCAATTGGTTTTAGATTATAATCCGCAAGCTGAGTTTCGCAAAGAGATAGAAAAAGACGATAGGATTGAAATCGATTCTTTACGCCGTGTTTCAGCAAAAAAAGTTTATCGGGAGTATGATGAGATAGATGAGCAAGAAGCGAATCGAAGAGCGTTAATTATTTTTGTGTCATTAATGACGCATGGCTTTAGCTATTTACCTTTTACAAGTACTTCTCTACGTATCTGGGATAAATCTAACAATGTCCCTGATTCTAATTGCATCGATTTATTTAATACCCTTTCTTCTTTCGTTGAAAAGGGAGATGTAAAACAGAGTCGTTTTACGTATGCCTCGGTCATGGAGAATATTGTCAAGAAAGCGGCTGCGGCAAATGATTTTCTTACCTCATGGACGCGATATAATGACACATTGGAATGGTGGAAGAGCATAGAGAATCAATCAATCTTTGCCAAAGAGAATAACACCTGCTTTGAGCCAGAGCAGTTGTTTACGGTACTCTGGTCGTTATTATCAAAAAGACAATTTAAGTCAAGGATGTTAATTGAGAATTTCCTTGAGCAAATCGTGCAAACTTCCTTACAGCCCAAAAATCCTCAGTTAAAATGGGCTCGTATTAACATTGAATTCAATAAGCTATTAGGTAGTGTACCCGTTGAAGATAGGGCAAAGATGTTGGAAGAGTTAAGAAAGGAATCTGCCCCCGTTAGTTCTGAACAATTTTTAAAAGCAAATCGGGAGTTTTTGATACACCGTCTGGCTAGCTGTGGAGCGCGAGAAGGCTGTAAAAGGAGAATTGGATTATTTGGTGCTAATCCAGGGGCTTTTAAATTGTTCTACCAGGAGCTAACTGAAAAACTTAAAGAAGAAATGTTTATAGGTAGTATAAAAAGCCTGATGGGCACTTTACAGAAAAAAATTGAAAAGTTAGCTGTCAGTAAATTGCAATCCGATAGTATGTTGGAGTATTTGCAGAAATTAAGTACGACTATAACTGCTCAACCCTCTCCAGAGAAAGGAGTAACGATAGAAGATGAGCATGTGGCTATGGAGCTGGCTTTAGCTTAAGGGCCTAACATTTCTATCAAGGCTTACTCTCCCAGCTGGAGAAATAGAAACAGCACCTGATCGATTAGCCCATTGCCAGCCTAAGTTATTTGGCAAATTGAACAGTAATTTTAACAAAGCTGTCATAGCGTTTTTGTGTTATTTTTCCTGCATCAAGTGCAGCTTTGATTGCACAGCCGGGTGTATCTTTGTGATTACAATTGCGGAATTTGCATTGGGCAATAAGAGGCTGGAACTCGCGATAACCCTGAGTAATCTCACTAATGGGCATATGCCAAAGGCCAAACTCACGTACACCCGGAGAGTCAATTAAGGCGCCGCCGCTAGGTAAATGATAGAGACGTGAATTGCTTGTTGTGTGACAACCCAATTCTGAACTAGCTGAAATTTCCGCCGTTTGAATGTTATTTTCGTGTGGTAAAAGCCCGGCAATAAGCGAAGATTTACCTACACCCGACTGTCCAACAAAGACACTGGTATGATGTTGAAGAGTTTTCTTCAATAACTCATAACCCTGAGTATCAAATTGACTAGTAAATAAGAGGGGATAGCCAAGTGGTTTATAGCACGTTAATAGTTCTTGCTGAATCGTTTCGCAGGGGAGATCTGTTTTGTTTAAAACAATACAAACTTCTAAGGCTAAATGTTCAGCCATAACCAGGTAACTATCCAATAAAGGCCATGTGAGCTCGGGTTTTGCTGCGGTAACAACAATGACTTGACTGATGTTAGCAGCAACGGGTTTGAATAGTCCTCGCTTGTCCGGGCGACCCAGTGTGGATTGACGTGGATAACGACTTACAACCACACCTTGAGCATGGCCTTCGACTTGCCAGATGACACGATCACCGGCAACTAAAGAGTCTAAATTAGGACGAATAGAGCAATGAATACGATTTCCCTGACTATCTTCGATTTCAGCATGGCGGCCAAAACGGGACAGGACTAAACCTTCTTTGCCTGGCATATCAGTGTTTTGACGATACTCGGCTTGCATTTTTTCAATGCGCGCAGCTTGTTGTTTGTTAATTCGTCTTTTACTCATGCTTTAAACATAGTCTATAATTGTCAGGATCTTAAACTTGTACAGTATGAAGGCAAACAGATATTAATGAAAGTTTATTTAGTGGGAGGGGCTGTTCGTGACCAATTATTGGGATATCCCGTTAAAGAGCGTGATTGGGTTATTGTTGGAGCGACTCCAGAACAGTTGAAGCAACAAGGTTATCAGCAAGTAGGAAAAGATTTTCCAGTTTTTCTCCATCCTACAACCCGTGAAGAATATGCTTTGGCTCGAACAGAACGAAAATCGGCTCCTGGCTATTATGGTTTCGAGTGTAATTTTTCACAGACTGTTACTTTGGAAGAGGATTTGCAGCGACGAGATTTGACAATTAATGCTATGGCACAAGATAAAAGCGGCCAACTAATTGATCCTTATCATGGCCAAGCTGATTTACAAGAAAAGCTTTTAAGACATGTTTCACCCGCTTTCGCTGAAGATCCAGTTAGGGTTTTGAGAGTAGCTCGTTTTGCGGCTCGTTACTATCATTTAGGCTTTAAAGTGGCGAATGATACGCGTGTTCTGATGTATGCAATGGTAAAGCGTGGTGAACTGGGTCATTTGGTTGCCGAGCGTGTTTGGCAAGAGTGGTCACGTAGTTTGACGGAAAAAAATCCAGAAATATTTATTACAACCTTAAGGGCATGTGCTGCATTAAAAATAGTATTACCCGAGATAGATGCTCTTTTTGGTGTACCTAACAGGAGGGATTACCATCCTGAGGTCGATAGCGGTGTACATACCTTGATGGTATTAAGTGCTGCGGTTGAACTATCGAGTGAGCCGATGGTGCGTTTTGCAGCTGTTATGCACGATTTAGGGAAAGCCATTACTCCAATGGCCGAATGGCCAAAACACCATCGACATGAGGAGCGGGGGATTCCAATTATTGAAGCCTTATGCGAACGTTTGCGAATTCCTGCGGATTACCGTAAATTTGCGGTCATGGTATCGCGCTTTCATTTAACGATTCATCGTCTTTTTGAGTTGAACGCGAAAACAATCGTTAAAGTTTTTGAGCAGACGGATGCTTTTCGCCGCCCACAACTTTTTGAAAAATTATTGCTTGTCTGTCAAGCTGATGCTCAGGGTTGTGGCCGAAAAATTGATTATAAGCAAGGGAAAAACTGGCGTTACTTATTACAAGAGTGTAGTAAAATTTCTGCTCAAAATTTAATTGAGAAGGGATATCAGGGCGAGGCCATTAAAGAGGCGTTACATCAACGGCGAGTTGCCTGCGCCGATTTAATTTTGAATTCTTGGAAACCACATGAAAAACAATAATAATCTGATTTGGATAGACTTGGAAATGACTGGCCTTGACCCAGAGAAGGATCGCATCATTGAAATAGCTACTATTGTCACTGATGCAAATCTTACTATTCTGGCTGAAGGCCCTGTTCTCGCTGTTCATCAGGCTCCTTCCTTAATTGCAGGGATGGACGAATGGAATACTAAACAACATAACCAATCAGGATTGGTTAAACGGGTACAGGAGACTACAACGACAGAAGCTGAGGCAGAAGCACAAACAATCGCTTTCCTTAAACAATACTTGGATAAAGGTAAGTCCCCTATGTGCGGCAACAGCATTTGCCAAGATAGACGGTTTTTATATAAATACATGCCTGCGCTGGCGGCTTTTTTTCATTACCGCAATCTTGATGTGAGTACATTAAAAGAGTTGGTTAAGCGTTGGCGGCCGCAATTATTAAGTGGTGTTGTGAAAGAATCAAAGCATTTGGCGCTTGATGACATTAAGGATTCAATTGCTGAGCTTGTCTATTATCGCGAGCATTTTATTAATTTATCGAGTAGTAATCATGATCAATCGTGAACAATTAGTTCTTCCTAATGGTGCTGACAAATTATTATTGCACTCCTGCTGTGCGCCCTGTTCGGGTGAAGTGATGGAAGCTTTGTTATTTTCAAAAATTAATTTTTCTATTTTTTTCTATAATCCCAATATTCATCCTGTGCAGGAATATGAAATTAGAAAAGAAGAGAATATTCAGTTTGCAAAGAAACATAATATTCCTTTTATTGATGCGGATTATGATAAGGACAATTGGTTTGCAAGGATTAAGGGGCTGGAATGGGAGCCTGAGCGTGGGAAACGCTGTACCGCTTGTTTTGATATGCGTTTCGAACGGACTGCACTTTATGCTCATGAACATGGGTTTCCGGTGATCAGCAGTTCGCTTGGTATTTCTCGTTGGAAGGATATGGAGCAAATTAATGGCTCAGGAACTCGCGCTGCTAGCCGTTATCCTCATCTCGAATACTGGACTTATAATTGGCGAAAAAATGGCGGCTCGGAAAGAATGTATGAAATAGCCAAGCGCGAAAATTTTTATAAACAAGAATATTGTGGCTGCGTATACTCGTTACGAGATACAAATGCCTGGCGTAAGCAAAATAGCCGTGAGCGCATTAAAATTGGAATAAGTTATTATAGTAATCAAGACGATAATTCCTCAGCAGAACCGGCAGAAAATTAAAGGAGCAGCTATGATTTTTCATCAGCATGACGATGAGGAAGAGGGGCATTCGCATGAGCACTCGCATGGCCATCATCATGGTGTTCCCCATTTTAATCGCGCTTTTTTGATTGCTATTATTGCCAATGGATTATTTGTTATTTTCCAGATTATTTTTTCTTATATCGCTAATTCGACTAGCTTATTGGCTGATGCCATTCACAATCTTGGTGATGTGCTAAGTTTAATTTTAGCTTGGATAGCCCACGGATTATTGAAGCGTATGCCGACGGCCTATACAACATATGGTATGAAGAAAACATCAATATTAGCCGCACTGGCCAATGGCGTACTATTAGTTTTTACCTGTGGAATCATTGCTACGGAAGCGATGTATAAGTTGTTTTCACCCACTGAAATACAGGCACTCTCAGTAATGATTGTGGCTGGCATAGGTATCGTCGTTAACGGAGCAACGGCGTTACTATTTTTACGTGGGGCTGATGATTTAAACATTCGTGCGGCTTTCTTGCATTTATTCTACGATGCTTTAATTTCTGTGGGCGTAGTGGTGTCAGCAGCCCTTCTTTATTGGACCAATTGGTTATGGATAGATCCGATTGTAGGCCTGTTGATTGCTCTATTTATTATCAAGGGTACATGGTCCCTTTTCAGCGATAGTTTTCGTCTGATTATTGATGGGGTTCCGCGAGGGATCTCTTGGTCGAGTGTTCGCGAATCCTTGCAGGCGGAGGCCGGCGTCGTTGAGGTACATGATCTACATATCTGGGCAATAAGCACACAAGAAAATGCCTTGTCTGTGCATCTTTTTATGCCTGAATTACCATTAAGTGATGAAGCACGGCAAAAATTAGTGAACATGCTGAAAGAAAAACACAACATTCACCATGCAACTATTCAGGTTGAACGTAGCTTGCGTTTTTGTGAAGATGCCTGTACTCCAATGTTGCGTTAATGGTTTTATGGCCATTTAAGGAAAGCATTGTTATGGACAGTACTTATGTTAAGACAACGGAAGTAGGTCTTGTTTTCACCAAACAGTTTTTTCAATTTTGTTTGCGGAAACAGCTCAATGATCCGACTTTAATGATTCATGAAGCAGAATATGCACCTTCTGCCAGTGAAAAAATGGCGCTTGCACTAAAACATCCTAAAAGTGGATCTCATCCCATTGGCGTACAACGCTATAATCTCTTATTCGAAAGCCAGGGTAAGCAGCAGCAAATTGTTGTTATCGTAAAATCGAAGATCAGCGAAGAAGATTATTTAAAAGCAATAAGCACTGCTTTTTTCCAATGTGGGATTCGTACTACTCATCCGGTCTATGATTATTTGTCCCAATTGGAATTTGCCTATGTTAATCGTAAAGAGGCAGCTATCTATGCGATGCAACAGGCTTATCCCGCTTTTCAACAGTACTTACCGTTCTCTTACGGAAGCTATGTCAGTGGAAGTGGTGATGCCTGCGTGCTTGTTTTGCAGTATCTTGACGAGGAATGGTTATCGTTAGATCCCTTTAATGTTGCCAAGTGGAATCAGCGGGCTATTGAAAACCTCTGTGCAGCACTCGCCAAGATGCATGCAGTTTGGTATCAAAAAGAAGCAGAATTGATGAAAATCCCTGGTTTTGGAAATAGGCTTGATGCGGTAAAGATGCAGCAGCTTATGCCTTATTGGTTAGCTTTGGCCGATGCTGTAAAACTAGCTCAATTACCCTTTTTACAGGTTGAGGATTATGCTTTTCACTCTCGGCTAATACAAGATATTCCGATTTGGCGCGCGCAAATTGATACTATGAAAAAAACCTTGGTACAAAATGACTGCGTTCCTAAAAATGTAGCCTTTAGTGAAAATGAGAGACAAATTTATGTCTATGATTGGGAAATTGCAACGATTCATTTACCACAGAGAGATGCCGTAGAGTTTTTATCTTATGTTTTACCTACCGATTTTGATGCTAAATTATTGCTACATTATCTTGACCAACATCGCTTGCAATTAGCTGAAGCAACTAAGACCAGGATTGCTGAAGAAGAATGGCAACTTGGTTTTAAATATTGCCTGTACGATTTTTTAATTCAACGTGTATTACCTCAATTGGTTTTTGAAAAATTAGAGGCACGTAATATAGCAAACGTTTACGCGAATGTTAGGAAAATGATAACGCTATTATCTTAATCACAGGGAGAGAATAATGACGCAGGTACATGTGATTCTACCCGGTTATAATACGCAAGTATTAAGCGAGGAGGTGTTGAAGCCTTATCAGAGTAGTGAATTGCAATTGAGTATTCGCTATGTCGACATTGAGGTCGATGCTATACGCCATGAATTTGATATGGCGCTGATCGCTCCTGGGTTGATTGCTGAGGTTCTTGCAGCAGAAAAAGAGAAAGCCGATGCAATTGTTATCGATCTTATGGCTGATATTGCCTTGCGCGCCCTACGCGAAGCGGTTTCTATTCCTGTCGTTAGTCTTCCTCAAACAACCATGCATGTTGCTGCAATGATGGGCAATAAATTTGCCATCATAAACACTACAGAGGAGTTAACACCTATCCAAGAAAATTTAGCCAGAGTCTATGGGCTGTATGATAGGCTAGCCTGTGTACAAGGTATACAGCTCGATCCGACTGCTGATTATCGCTCAGAGGCTACCATGAGTGCGTTAGTAGAGCAGTGTTATGATGCGGTCACTAGCAAGCAAGCCGATGTACTGATTTTGGGCTCTGGACGGCTTATTGCTTATCGTGATGCGATTAATGAACGTTTAGAGCGCGAAGGGATTAACATCCCTATTATTGAGCCTTTACCTACAGGGATATATTTCGCTAAATTTCTTGCTGATGCCAGAATAGCTCAAAGTAAGCGTGTTTATAACTCGCCTGCTGAAAATAGTTTAAAAAGATATGGCAACGTTTTAGCTGCCTACACCAAAGGTTGCTAAATTTTTTGATAGTGTGCTATCTACGAGATTCCAATCGACGATGCCAAAAAGCAGGAGTAGGCAGTGAGTCAAAATCGTTAATTTCTAGCGAGCTCTTGCGGTACTTTCACCATCCTAAAACGAGTGCTTAGGACGTTGATGCAAAGCCCGGTAATCACTACTAATCCTGCAGTTAGTTTCCAGAGTTGGAAGGGTTCCCCTAAAATTAAGACAGAACTTAATATGCCTACGACTGGCACTAACAAAGTGAATGGGACAATAGCGCCAATAGCATAACGACTTAATAACCAGTTCCATACACCATAACCGACCCAGGTTGAGATATAGACAATGTAGAACAATGAGCTAAGGCCCAACCCGGTTAAATGTTGATAGCTATAAACAAGTTTGTCCTGTCCTTCAACAACGAGAGCGAGGATTAGCATAGGGACAAAGGCAACAAAACTTCCCCAAATAACAAGAGCCATCATATTAATATCTTTGATTTTTTTGGTAATGAGATTGCCTAATCCCCAAGTTGCAGCTGCAGCAAGAATAAACATAAAGCCTAAGAGGGAGATATTTTTATCGACATGCATTGCAACTAAACCGATACCGATAAACGAAACTAAAGCGCCTCCAACTTGCCACAGACTGGGTTGCTCACCCAATAAAACTGCTGCAAAGAACATGCTAAAAAATACTTGTACTTGAATAATTAACGAAGCCATACCAGGTGTCATACCCGCATTCATCCCTATAAAAAGTAAGGCAAATTGTAAAGCAAACATAATTAAGCCGTATAAAGCAACTAGTCTGAAAGGTATGGCAGGTGGTTTTATCAAGAAAATGGCTGGAACACTGGCTAATAGGAATCGCAGTGCGCAAAGAAAAAGTGGTGAAATTTCGTCAAGAGCTAATTTCACGAAAAGAAAATTAACGCCCCAAATTATAGCAACTAAAAGGGCCAGTAGCAGATGGGCAATAGGCATTTAAATTCACATCAATTTTTAATAATACGTTAGTTTAGTTGAAAAATTTTTAATTGGGTCGAGAAGAAACCTCTTATTTCTTAAAAGTGATACGGTATTTTTCTGAAAATAGAGTAAGAAAAAACTTTTCTGCATAAAAGTTTACAGTTAGTTTTTATTTTGTCAAAAAATTTCAAAAATAGCTTATAAAAGCCATTCACCCAATTAACTGGTTCTTGCTGTTAACTCCCCATCCGCTTTTCTGTTGATTGCCAGTGCTAATCCTTGTCGATACGATGAGCAAGCGCCACTCTGGTCATTCAATTTTTCCAATAGTTTACCCAATTCAGCGTAAGCTTCCGCTGTTGGACTAAGTTCGAGACTTTTTTCAAAATAATTCTTTGCTTTTCCCCATAAATGATTGTTGAGACTTAGACGCCCAAGACAAAGATAGAGCGCTGCAGAATGGGGTGCTTTTTTGAGTAAAGATTCAGCAAAAGCTAATTGTTGATCATCCCCTTTCACCTGCCCATAAAGAGAAATAAGTCCTTCATGATATTCTTTCCGCAAACTGCGGCGTAAAATTGACTCTGCTTGCATCTGGTCATTCTGCATTAATAAAAACTTGCAATATTCGGCCATTAATAAAGGGTCATTGGCTAGTGCTTTGGGCAGTGATGCTATCATTTTTGTCAGAGCTTCAACTTGCGAATACTTGGCAAGTTCAGAGATAGACTGCAAATAAGTTTGTTTTCTTAGGATTTCAAAGGCTTGGCCTGTAATAACCTGATTTTTCTTTAATTCAGGTAAAAGTGCAATTAATTGCGGCCAGTCCTTAACTTCTTGATAGAGATGCATTAACAATTTAAGCACATAGGGGTGGTGTGGCGCCATATCTTGTAAATGGCGTAGTGTCGCCAAGGCTTGTTCCCATTGTTTGTTCGCAAGCTGTAATTGAGCTTGGGTCAATTCGACTGCTATTTTAGCCTCAGGCATCGATTGTTGGGCTTCCCGAAGATAATCATCGCGCAATTGATTATCTCCCATCTCCTGTGCGGCACGAGCTGCGGTGAGATAATTAAGCAATGGGGAGTCAGTATCCGGTAAGGCTTTGATTAAGTGATTTTTGGCTTGCGCCCAATAGCCCTCGCTGAACTCGATTAATCCTTGTCTTGTTTTAGCCTGTGCTTTTTGTACACGACGTTTTGTTTGCCAATGACGGAAAGCTGCAGGACCTTTACCCAGTTTAGCCATTACCAACAGGATGGTATGAAATAAAACAAAGCTAACAATCAAAGCGAAAATGGCAACTAAAAGGGTCGTTTCAACTGTCCAATGATTAATGGCAATAAGCAGGTAGCCAGGATCGCGACTAAGCTGAATACCGAGGTATACGGACGCGAGTAAGAGCAGGAAAATCATTAACACGCGAATCATTGTATGGTTTCTCCTTCCGATACAGCAGCCTTGGTGGTTTGAGAATTGGATTCAATCAGCTGATTTAGCAAAGGCAGCGATTCTTTAATGACGGGTTTAGCTGGGGCAAGGTTTTCTTGGGATAAGTCTTGCAATTTTTTGATTAAGGCTTGTGTACTCTCAGCACTTTCATCAAAGGTACGTTTCACATCTTTTATGGCTTGAGTTAACGCCAATTGATATACTTGGGGATTGTTTTGCAATATCGCCCATTGCGCTTCTTGTAAATTGAGGCGAATACTTTCGCGTAATACTGCCTGATGTACAGGTGAGAGCAAAGAATTAATCTCTTCATCGTGATGACGAACAACCACCAGCTTTTCAAGTAAACTCATACTGTCATGAACTCTGTCTCGCCAGGTAGTGGGGGACGGGGTGTCGATATTTTTTGTAGGCACCGTAGCAACTTGATTAAATGCTTGTTTGATTGGCAAATCGGAAATGATGCTCTGTGCGGCGTCGAGTTGACTTAAGAGGCCTGCTGTATCAATTTTGGGAAGAGCTTGTAACTGGGTAATTTCTCGTGCAATCGCTTGCCGGACGGTAAATAGTTGGTGATTGGATACAGTTGCTAACAGGGTATCTGCCTGTTGCAGTAGTGCAATAGTAGCCTGTTGGTCATCGCTCCAGTGACCATTAATCTGTGCAAGCTCTAAATAATAACGCGCCTTCAATAAAACCCAATCCTGTTTTTGGTAAAGGCGTTGCTGCATGGCAATATGCAAATTTTTGCTTAATTCTTGCACCTGTGTTTCTATTTTTTCTTGTGTTTGACTACTTGTTTGTGCTGCTTCAGCAAAATGAGTTTTTGCCTCTAATTGACTTCGTTTTAACTCATTGATTTCACTATTCAGCATTTGAGTTTGTTGACTGGCCGTTTGATGTAGTTGTTGGCTGGTATAAGCAGCATATAAACCACTAACGAGAGCAATGCTTGCCATGATCAAACTCAAAACTGGGACAAAGGAAGTGGTTGTTTTAGCCGGTTTCTCTTCGATTTTATTACTTGGCGGCTGAATGGGGTGGTTTATATCATGATTGGTGGTGGTTGTTTTAGGCGCTGTTTTTGAGGCTTTGTTCTGCGCTTCATTGCTGTTGGCCATGAATTAATCCTTGATTGTATTGGTGCAATGTTTTTAAGATTGTTTCCGGGCTGCTTATCAGAATAGTTTTTATTCCTAATAATGATGCTGATTTTGCCAAGCGTTCACTGATAACCAGGCAAGGTTTGCTGCAAAGCCAAGCATGGGCGCCCTCACCAAACAAAGCAAAAATATTATGCATCGCTTGCTGGCTTGTAAACAGTATAATATCGACAACGTCATTGTGCCACAATGAATATAAATGTTGCTGATTAATCTCGGGTTTTACTCGTTTATAAACATCAAAACTATAGACATCTGCCCCGCGGCTCTTTAGGGTTTCGGCAATTAATGGCCTGCCTCCTTCTCCTTTGAATAACAGAATCTTTTTTTTACTGACCGTTTGTAGTTCAGCAAGTGCCAATAGATGTTCGCTGTCTGCATGAGAAGGGATTAGATGAATAGGAAAACCATATTTCTTTAAAGCAGAAGCAGTTCCTTGTCCGACAGCGATTAACTTCACTGTAGCAGGCCAGGCAATTTTTTGTTGTTCCAGAGTGGTGAAGCAATGTTCGACAGCATTAGCACTAATGAAGATGGCATACTCAGTTGCCGCTAAATTGGGCAAAGAGGATAGCCACTGCTGGTTATTTGCTTCAATTTTTAAAGCGGGGCATTCAATGGCTATCCCTCCCGCATCAATAATAGCGCGACTCAATTCTTTTGCTTGCCCAAGAGGCCGCGTATTGAGAACATGTAAATTATGCAGAGAATAAGTCATGATGAGAGAGAAAGAAGTTTATCTGCTCCCTTCGCCAATAAGGTTTTTGCACAGGCATCAGCTATCGCTGTTGCTTTTGATTGTGGGCCTGATTGACTGTCTTGAATGACTGTTTGGCCATCTAGAGTGAAGACTTTGGCACGTAAAAGCAGTTGTTGATTAGGTTGCACAGTACAAAAAACAGCCAAAGGTACGTGGCAATTACCACCTAGTAAGGCATTGACGTGGCGTTCGCTGTGTACGCAAAGTGCTGAAAGTGGATCATTAAGCGGCGTCAAAAGCTTTTTTATGTCGCTATCTTCAGCACGGCATTCTATTCCCAGAGCGCCTTGCCCACAGGCTGGCAACATAAGCTCATCACTTAAAATCTCGGTAATTATCGTTTGCATCTCCATGCGCTCAAGACCTGCTACTGCCAGGATGATGGCGTCATATTCTCCCTCTTCCAATTTATTTAAACGGGTATTGATATTGCCTCGTAATACCTTTATTTCCAAATCAGAACGGAGCGCTAAGAGCTGTGACTGGCGACGTAGACTGGATGTACCAATGACGCTGCCTGCGGGTAATTCTTGTAGTCTCTTATGTCGTTTTGCAATAAAAGCATCTAGAGGGTTATGCCGTTTACAAATGGTTGCAAGAGCGAGCCCTTCAGGGAATGTTGCCGGCACATCCTTCATCGAGTGGACGGCAATATCAGCTTCCCCAGCTAAGAGTGCTTCTTCAAGCTCTTTCACAAAGAGGCCCTTACCGCCGGTAACCAGTAATTTGTCTTTCAAAAATTTATCACCCGACGTTACCATTGGGACGAGCTCTATCTCAAGTAGCGGCCAATACTGCTTAAGTAGACCAGCAATATGATTGGCCTGCCATAAGGCCAAGGGACTCTTTCTTGTCGCAATACGTAAAGTTTCAATAGCCATACTGAGTTACAAATTAAGAATAATGAAGAAAGCATAATATCATTCTTCCCAAAAGATTAATGTAGGTGTTATTTACATTTGATGGTGATGGCTTGATTTTCGAGCCATAATCACTCAAGTTAGCGATAGGTAAACAGCTCCTGGTATCTTGACATTGGTCCACTCGTGTTCAATTCTGAATTTATTTGAAGAGCAATGCATGCAGTGATGAAAAATTTGAAAAAAATAGTGAACTATCTTGATCAATCGATGCAGCGCAGTTTATTTAATGCTGCACACCAGTTGATCGCCGTCGGAGCAATTGCTTTTTTTGGGTTCCCATTGTTTTACTGGATTTGGACAGTATGGTTTCCACAGCCCTATGAAACCTTGGGATTACGTCTAGTAGGCAGTTTACTAGGCTTGGGTTTAATGTTAACTCCCTATTGGCCTGCAGCAAGCAAACCTTATATGCCTTGGTATTGGTTTTTGACAATTCTTTATACGCTATCCTTTTTCTTTGCTTATTCATTTTTAATGAATCATGCGAATGCCATCTCGGCGATGTCTTTATTATGCAGCGTATTTTTGCTGGTCTTGCTAGTGGATTTATTCAGTCTTTCAGTGCTGTTGGTTTTGGGATGGGGGCTTGCCTTGGTTTGTTATTATTTTATGTCGCCGGAGCTCTATTTTGGTGAAGAACATATTGAAATGACCTTGGTATTATTCTTTGTAATTATTGCTGGTTCAACCGTAAATTATAAAACCGCTATGTTACAACAGCAGCGATTGGCTGGTATGGCGGCGGCTGCTGGTATGATAGCTCATGAATTACGAACGCCTTTGTTAGGCATTAAAAGTGGTGCAAAAGCCCTGACCTATTATATGCCTCAATTATTTCAAGCGTATCATGTTGCCAAAGAACAAGAGTTGTTGACTTCTACGATCCGGGAAATGAGATTACAACAATTAGAGGATGTGGGTGAGCGTATAATTAACGAGATTGATTATGCCAATACAATTATAGATATGTTGCTGGTTAAAGCCGGCCGAGAAAACTCATTACAGAATTGTACATTAGAGCCTTGCTCAATGGCTGATTGCCTAACCGAAGCGATGGCAAGATATCCTTTTAAATCAAATCATGAGCGTTCACTAATAACTTGGCGGGGGGACTTTGTTTTTACCGGTTCAAAGTTATTGATGCAACATGTACTTTTTAATCTCCTCAAAAATGCCCTGTATGCCATTGCAACTACGCAAAAAGGAGATATTTTTATATGGACTGAGACTGGCGATAAAGTGAACACCCTTTTTTTTAAGGACTCTGCCAAGGGGATGTCTTCACAACAACTGGCTCGTTTGTTTAACCATTTTTATACAACGACTTTTATGGGTACAGGAATAGGGTTATCTTTTTGCAAGTTGGTTATGAATCGTTTTGGTGGTGATATTCGCTGTGAGGCACAAGAAGGGAAATATACACAATTTGCTTTAACTTTCCCTACACTGCCATAAGGGGATGGTGTGGCTAAGATTGACCATAATGGATAATTTAATATCTAATTTTTGTTTTGGGAAAACAAGACAATTGTGTTAGCTTATATGCAAGTTGTAATTCTCATTCTTGTTCCACCAGAATGGTTAAGGGTTTTGCCGGCACTGAAAAACAGGATGATTTAAGACTTACAGTGTACTAAGAGCGTTTGCTCAGGAGGAGCTATGCCACCGTTCTCGATCCCCACCTGCTATTTTCCAAGCACCGCATTATTTATTGATGATAGTCGCGATTTTTTACTGAATTTTGTGTTGCAGTTGGATGAAGGCCTAGCCTATCGAGTGTTTGATTCTCCCTTTGACGCTCTGGACTGTATTTACAAAAAAAGGTGTGAACTGGATTTGTTAAGTCAGCGTTGTTTGAGTGAATATACAGAGGCTAAAAATTGCCCTCTGACAAATCATACCGTGAATTTGGATTTAGCAGCTATTCATGCCGAAATATACAATTCTCGTCGTTTCTCGGAAATTTCAGTAGTAGTCGTTGATTATGCGATGCCCGAAATGGACGGAGTGGAATTCTGTCGCCGTATTGAGAATACTAATATTAAGAAAATTCTTTTAACGGGACAGGCTGATGAGAAGCTTGCGATAGAGGCCTTCAATGAAGGTTTAATCGATCGTTATATTCAAAAAAGTGATCCAAATGTTGCAGAGTTAATCACTAAAAGTATTTATGATTTACAGTTGCACTATTTTCAAGCCATGTCGGATATAGTCGTGAGGATGCTATCAGTTACTTCACCCAGTTGTTTACATGATAAAAAATTTGCCGAATTTTTTCGCCAGCTTCGTCAGGAAAAAGGCGCTATTGAATATTATCTAGCTGATAATTCAGGCAGTTTTTTGTTGCTTGATGATGATGCGAATATAAGCTTTCTCATTGTTAAAAATGAATCAGACATGCGGTTACACTATGATTTAGCATTGGATAATGGGGCCAGTGAGGAAGTCTTGGATCAACTGGCAGCAGGTGAAAAGATCCCTTGTTTTTGGCAAGCAAATACTCAAGCACCTCAATGGGATGATTGGTCGACTTGTTTGGTGCCAGCCCAGCGCTTTGTTTCAAATGAAGTTTATTTTTATGCTTATGTACAAGGTCCGGTATTGTTTGATGTACGACAGGAGAAAATTTTATCTTATCACGCTCATTTAGAAGAACTTGATGCTGAAGAGTTACTATCCGTATAGAAATTTTAAATTAAATCCTGGAAGCCTGTAAAAAGTGGTAAGTCTCGCTCTTCTCTATTTAGTTGCAGTAAGCAATCGACCACTTTAGCTAGCTGTTCTGGTGGATGATTAGTGCTGACTGATAAGCGAATTAATGCCTTATTTTTTGGGGTTGCTGGAGCACAAAAGACTGCTCCGTGAATATCCGCTTCTTCAAGTTTATTACGCAGCCAAATGGTATTTGCTTCGCTGCCAGTAATCAGTGGAATAATTTGTGAATTACTGCCACCTAAATCAAATCCATGTTGTAGCAAGGCGTTACGTAAAAATGCTGCGTTATCATGCAGCTTCGTTCTCCGCCACTCTTCTTTAGCGATAATGGCAAGTGAGGCGTTAAAACCTGCCAAATCGTGTGGGGCCAGTGCGGAACTAAAAATAGTGGGTAAGGCAGTGTAGCGGACTAGTTCGATCAAATTCCGATTTGCAACGATAACACCTCCACGTCCTGATATTGCTTTGGCAAGACTTGCAGTAATTACATCAACCTGGTTAGAAAGACCCAGTTCTGCAACCAGGCCACTGCCATTGAGACCATTTACCCCTAAAGAGTGAGACTCATCAACAACTAATAAGCAATCAAATTCTTTAGCGAGTTTTACATAGTCACCTAAGGGACTGAGCGTACCTAAGGTGCTATAAATAGAGTCTACAGCAATGATTCCTGATCCATAACGTTCCAGGCGTTTACGCAGTGATTGTACTGAATTATGCTTAAAAGGGATTGGCCTTGCGTTTGCTGCCTTGGCGCCCTCCCAAAAGGACATATGGGTATAAAAATCGAGATAAACCGGGAGATTACGAGAGGCCAGTGCTTGAATCAAACCCATATTAGCGCACCAACCTGATTGAGAGAGCAGGGCGGCGGGATAATTAGTTAAGGTCGCAAATTGTTGCTCGGAAGCAGTAAGCAAGCTGTCATCGCTTAAAAAAACGGGTGATTGCATGGAACCATTACCATGTTGTTGCATAGCTTGGATTTGAGCATTAATGAGTTGGGGATGATGACTAATACTTAAATAATCATTACTGGCAAGGCGCAAGGCGTTCGCTGTGGGTATTTTGCCTTTTAGAATGTGAGTGCCTTTCCAGGATTGCTGCACCCGTATTTTAAAATAGCGCTGCAGGACCGTATTGATAAACCCAGGGAATCTATCCTGTGTTTTTGATAAAGCCGCTTTTTCGATCTTAGCTGATGCGTCTTGAGTATCGTATTTAGCCATCGACTATCGATCCCAATTATGTATTTGATTCTTAGCGCAACATAACCGGATAAAGATTATGAGTATCCCCAGTAAGTTATAACAAGGTGTTAGGGTACCGTCAATTTTGCCGGAGCTCGTTTGCTGTGACGATAGCATCTTATCAGTTTTGCCACTCGGCAATTTTTCTAATAACCAGTCCAGAGCCATATAGAACTACTCCTGTAAGCATAAGGCATAAAATACGAATAATTGTTGGTGTTGCCGAGGCATCGTAAATAAGCGCTTTTCCGGCGGCAAACCCTAAAACAAAGAGAGCTGATTTAGCCATGATTTTATCTTTCCGAAAATAAGCGATACTCATCACACAAATAGCATAGAAAAGCCAGGAAGCGGACACCGCAAGTGAATTATAATCAGTGGTTAATTGATAAAGCCCTGAGATCGCGAGCAAATGGGCCAAGCCTAACAACAGATAGCCATATTCTTCTTTGCGAGTAATACTGGCGTGGTGTTTTATCAGCAATACCCAAATGCTACAAAAGGATGCTGTAGCAACAATGAACCAGGCAAGATTAAAATCAGCCATCAAATGAGCAAGCATTCTAAGGTACTCCATGGCTAAAATAATCAGCACTGCAATGGTAGGTATCAGAGAATAATGTGGTTTTTTCGTTGTTAAATAGCTCACAGGGAGCAAGGCGCTGCCAAGTATTATTACTACAAAGAGCCAAGGACGCAGTTCTAGAGGTAAGAGTTCAAGATAGATTGAGTGAAAACAAACGAGCGTAGTAAAAGCAACAATGACTGACTCGCTGTTAAGGCTGGAAACCCATTTTTTGGCATAAAGGTACAACCCTATAAGCAGACCGGCAAAACCTAATGAGATCCAAGGTGCAAGCCCGGGTTCAATTCGATCAATAAAATAATATTCCATGGCGTAGAATATAATCAGCACGGGAAAGAAACTCCAGGCTTCTTTTTCTGAGAGTTGCTGACTAGTTAGACGAGTGTAAAAATAAGTTCCTACTGAGAAAATAATGAAATGCAGAGCAAGTATAAACGCAATCAATAGATCGTTATTGAGATGGAATCCAACTAGTGCGGTAACAAGAATGGATAAATAGGCTGCAATCATCGTTAGAAGGCGTGATTGTACCCAGATTGAAATGGTTGCAAAGGTTAGTGAGCAGACGATGAAATAGTAAAGAGAAAAAACAGTTGTTACATGCAGGCCTAGAATACCTGGTGTTGTATAAGCACCAATGGCTGCGATAATTGCATAAATATCATGCTTAACCTTTATGTAAAGCCAAATACAGATTGATGAAATAAGAATTGTCATTGCCAGAGCTGTTTGAAAGGAGGCTAGTGAATAAAGTCCGTAGGCAGCAAAAACAGTGCAATAAAGAATAATAATACCTGCAGCGGGTAGCAAACTGGCATATTTACGATCGGATTCCAAGAGTTGATAACCTGCACCAATCAAAGCAAAACCAAATAAGGCGGCAAGGCCAATCTGTTTTTCTGCAGTTAACCAACCCGATTCAAGGGAGAGTTTCAAAATAAACCCTGCTGCCAATACGAAACACACTACGGCAATAAGGCCAAGCCAATTTCCTGGTTTAGCTGCCGGCAGCGATTCTTTGGGCTGTATAGGCAGTAGTATTGGTGTTATAGATGTTGCCTCGACCCAAGGAGATTCTGTGGTGTTACTTAAATGATTCTCAATAAGGCTCAGGCGCATTTCGATAGCGCATAATCGTTCTTCAAGTTTACTTAAATCGATCATCACGTCTTCCCTGGACTGGCATTAATAAACAGAGCATATTATTTCCTGCTTCTTTTTGCTAACCCCCTAATCTATTTATTTTTATTTAATCGGTTCAAGCAACGAAAGGGAGACTATTTTTAATATGAAAAATCTATCTTTGGCCGTCTTTAAAATCGCGTTTACAATTGCGCAAGCGTCAGGGTGATAAACCTTATTAGTGGGTTTTTCTGCCTGGTGAAGGTTCAAATTTAACAGTCAATGACAGGAGAGTTTTTCTCCAAATGGTCAGCTGCACTTGTCGAAGCAATAACTGCATTAGATAAGGTCATCTTAGTCGCACATTCAATAGGCGGAATGTATGCATTGGCTACCGAAAAATTGGAGAGTTTACAGATTGGATTAATATTGATGGATGGTTCAGTGAGACGTAAGTATTCCAACGTCCTAACATTTTGCTCAGAACCATTAAAAATGCCGGTCATTACCCGTGGATAGAAAATTCGGAAGAGGTTATTGCTGATATAAAGAGTATTATTAAAAACAAGATTAAGATACTGCTAAACAAATACCTTGTATCAAAGAGAGTAATTCAACCCAGGAAATGAATTGATTTCCTGGGTTGACCTCAGGTAATGGCAACTGCTTAACCAGTTATTATCTAATTTCAGAATCTTCCAGTATTTTTTTTGCCTGGTTGGCGCGATATTGTTGTATGAGAGTTCGGTATTGAGGGTATTTGTTACCGAGGATTGTGGTAGCCAACACAGCAGAATTAATGGCACCAGCTTTTCCGACAGCAAGCGTGCCAACAGGAATTCCAGCAGGCATTTGGACAATAGATAAAAGAGCATCCAGACCATTGGTAAATGTTGATGAAGGCATGGGAACGCCCAAGACTGGTAATAGGGTTTTGGCTGCAATAACCCCTGGTAAATGCGCAGCTCCACCAGCAGCGGCAATAATCACTTCGATCCCATTTTGTTCAGCGGATTGAATGTAAGTAAATAAAGCATCAGGAGTACGATGTGCTGAAAGTACTCGCACTTCGTGAGGAACATCAAATTTTTCAAGCATGAGACTGGCTTCTTCCATAATGGACCAATCTGATTTTGATCCCATTAAAATAGATACTAGTGTTTTTGACATAATCATTCCTGGCTAGTTGTTATTCAATACGCGCAATACTAATACTATAACGTCAATCCATTAAACATCTCATGCTTCTCGCGAGAAGGGGGGATGTTTGCAAAAGAGTTTATAGTAGAATGAACTAGAGTCAATCGATAACTTCGAACGGTGGTTATGAAAAATCTATGAGAACAACCGGGCTGCGGGTTAGATTTTCAGAGTAATGATTCTAAAAGGAGTCGATGTTCGCTTTATTTTTTGCAAGTCGACGAGTACTATTATAGCCAAATATCACAAGATCAGAGATATACGATTTGATGATGGACTTCAATAACCACCTAATACCCGAGCCAACCCCAACTGGTCAATTAGGAAAAGAAAAAGTTGTTATAATAATTCCGACCTATAATGAAATGTTCGTTATTAAGAACACCATTATGCAAGTATTTGCTGCTGTGGAAGCGATTGAGGATTTTGATGTTCATATCTTAATTTTTGATAGCAACTCAACAGATAAGACTCAAGATATTGTAAGCTCTCTACAAGATGATTATCCAAAATTGCATCTAAAAAGGGAGCAGGAAAAATCTGGTCTGGGATCCGCTTATTTACAAGCAATGAGATATGCTTTAACTGTGATGAATGCTGATATTGTCTTTGAGTTCGATGCAGATCTTTCTCATCAACCTAAATACATCAAGCCAATGCTGGAAAAAATAAAGGATTTTGATGTGGTGGTTGGTAGTCGTTATGTGCCTGGGGGGAGTATTCCAAAAAACTGGGAATGGCATCGTAAGGTATTTTCTGTACTGGGTAACTATGTTGCAAGAACAGTACTAACACCCAAATATAAAGACTTCACGAGCGGCTTTCGGGCAACGCGCCGACGAAGTTTGATTAACGTACTTCCTCAACGTTTTCTTTCTAATCATTATGCTTATAAACTACAACTACTTTGGTTGTTGCACAAAAGTAAAGCCAAAATTTGTGAATATCCTATAGAATTTATTGATAGAGAAGATGGAGAAAGTAAATTACCTAAGAACAGCATTATTGATGCTTTACAGGTTGTTTTTACTTTACGTTATTATGAGCTCAAACGTTATTTAAAAATGTGTTTAGTTGGTTTGATGGGTATGACAGTTCAATTTGTCGCGTATAATTTATTTCGCAAATACCTGCCGGCTTTTAATGCCTCACAACTCGCTGTATTAGCGGCGATTATTCATAATTTTATTTTAAATCGTAACTTTACTTTTAAGAGCAGTTTGAAGCTTAGCAAATTTTTTGAAATGAAGCGCCTGCTTTGGTTTGGTCTTTATTCGGTGGTTATGATTTATCTGCAGAGCTATTGGCTTAAATTTGGAATCACTTATTTAGGCAGTGGCTTTCTGCAAGAGAATCTGATTATTGGGGTTGGTATTGGTTTGGCTTCTCTTCTAAATTATTTTGCCTATTCTCGTCATGTATGGCCTGAGCCTAAAGTACTTAATCGTGACGTGCCAGATGATAGTAAGACAACGGCAACTTGATTAGGTGATAATTCTCAGGAACAGGTTCAGTCTTCAAGGTAAGATACAATGCTTTGCCAGCTTGTGGGGTTACACTAATCATTGAGTTACGTGCAAGGTAGGCGCCGGTATACCATTTATAATACAGGGCAGGGCTTACTGATATGATTTCATCATTTTTGCAGTAGTTGATTAGATAATTGAGATCTTCCAGCATGGCTTTATGACGGTTAAAGCCTGAAGCAAGATTTAAAACTATAGCAATACAAGCGACAAAAATCAGGCAACTCAAGCTTGTAAGTGTCTTAAAAAACCAAGGTTTACTCTTACAATAATCAGCAATTGTTTTAACAGATTCAAAACAAAAATACATCATTGCCAAGGTAAAAAAGGGTGCTGATTGCATAATATAGTTCAGTGCTTGTCGATGGCTGATGCCAACTGGCAAGGATGAAACCAATGCCAAGGCGAAAAAGAACCACGCTCTTTTTTCCTGTAAACTGGATTTAAATTTTTTAACAAGACTTTGCCCTTCAATTTTTGCGGAAATAGCCAAAGATAAAAGAGCAAAAACAGTCACCAAGCGGTAAGGTTTGTAAAAAAGGACAACGATATGTAAGTGGTTTAAGCCAACATAATTTAATTCACGTGTACCAGTAATTGAGGCCAGGAGTTGTTGGGAAAAATATTTTTGTGTATTAACCAGTGCTGCAGGCACCAATAAATAAAAACCACTCAGTAACAGGACCACAAGAGCGATTAAAAACAGGGTTTCTTTAATACCTTTAACAAGGGCTTGTTGTTCCAGGATAAGTTTGTTAAGTAGAGGCACTGCAAGAGGGAAAAATGCAGTAGGTCCATTACAAAAAAAAGCGACTAAAATGGCTATAGCACTAATCAGGTATTGGAGAAAGAAAGCTGATTTTGATTTTGTGTTAGCCAATAAGACTAAACTTGCGAAGGTGGTAAATAAGGTTAGGGTGCTTTCCAGCATATTACTGGTATAGATATGGTTTAAAGGAGTCAACAACCACAAAAACAATAATAATCCCAATGTCAGGAAACTCGTATTTTTATTTTTTAACCAATACCAGGAAATTAAAGCAAACTGCCCTAGTGCCATTAAAAATGAATAAAATTGCTCAACACCGAAGCCTTGGCCAAAAAGTCTAAAAAATAAAGACTGGAAATAAAAAACCAGAGGAGGGTGCTCATAAAATAAAGGAAAATCAGTTTGAGAGTAGTAAGGTTGCCACAAACTCCCGTAGCCGAGGCTTAAATTTTTAGCGATGGCCGCATAAATAACACCATCCATGAACATTCCCTGGCGCGTGAGAGGCAAAATGATGAATATCAACAACAGACTTAAAGAAAAAAAGCAGAGTGGGTACCAGGAACGACTCGAATGCATGGGTTATTTCCTAAATAAACGTCATCCAGTGCCAAAGTATAAAAACGAGGATTCGTAGCTGGCCATTGCAGCAGGCTCACATTCTCCACAAGCTAGTTAAGTGGCGTGAGTTAGCTGCAGACCTTAGCATGTGTGTAGTTTTTTTGCAAGGCAATTGCTTCAACGAGAGCCTGGCCTTCGAGCTGCTGTACGCGGGCTTTTAAACATTCCGGAGTGTCATTTGGTAAAACAGGGCAGGTTTTCTGCAAAATAATTGGTCCTGCATCGACTTGCTGAGTGACAAAATGAACTGTGCAGCCTGTTAAGTGGTCAGCGGATTCTAAAACAGCCTGATGTACTGCCAGATCCATAAGTCCTGCGTGAGCAGGCAACAGGGAAGGGTGGACATTAATGATTCGATTGTGCCAGGTTAAAACAAATGAGGCAGATAAGATGCGCATATAGCCCATTAAAACAACCAGATCGATATGATGTTGATGAAGTAGTGACGATAAATGATGGTCAAAATTTTCGCGACTTAAACCTTCTGGATTGACAAATATCGATTTAAGACCGAAATTTTTAGCTCGGGCTAGAATTCCTGCCTCAATTTTATTACTGAGCACCAAAGTGATGGTGGCACTCAGTTGCCCCTTAGCGATTGCAGTCACAAGTGCATCGAGATTGCTGCCACGTGTTGAACCCAGGATGGCTAAACGGATCATAAATTTCGGCGCCTTGCCATATCGTCAATACGATACTGGATTAATGGTTGAGTACCAATATCCTGACGGTGAAATAAAGGGCCATCAATACGAGAAATTTCATTTTCAGCATGCATTTCTGCAGTAAAAATAGTATCTGCAATGCCAACATAGGCTGCAGTCCTTGCACCCGCAGCAAAAATTTGGTTATCAATTTGGTTAACGGAGGCAAGGTACAAATTTCCCTGTTGTTGTATTTTACTGAAATCAACAACAAAATTTTTAATAGGATTATCTGGATAACCTTGAGGCACAGCGTATTTACAAACGGTAGCCTGCGGTGAAAATTTGATTTCTGCTTCGTTGAGTTTCCCGCTTATCATTGCCTGGCAAATTGCCAAAAAATCTGTTTCTAAAATGGATAGTACATTTAAAGCTTCCGGATCACCAAAGCGGGCATTAAATTCAATAACGAATATACCTTCTTTAGTTGCAATAAAACTGCCGTATAAAATACCGATGTATTTTTCGTCGAATTCGCGTGATAAAGCTTGAAAAACTGCCTGGTTAATAGCAAAAGCCTGGTTAATTTCATGTTCTGTTAAAAAAGGTAAGCGATGATTAGAATCGGAATAACTTCCCATTCCTCCTGTATTAGGGCCTTTATCCCCATCATAAGCGCGTTTATGATCTTGGACTAAAGGCATTGGAACCAGTTTTTCACCATCGGCAAAGCACATGAAGGAAAATTCTTGGCCGAGGAGTTTTTCTTCGACAAGGAAGGTTTGATTTTTAGCTATAATATCCTGGCAAAAAACGTTAGCTTCGGCAAACGAGTGTAACTGTTCTCCTGCCACTTTGACGCCTTTACCACTCATTAACCCATTTGCCTTAATAACATAGTTGCCTTCGCCCAGTTCATGAAGAAAGCTATCAAGATTGGCGAGACTGGAGAACTTTTGGTAACGAGGTAAGCCTGGAATATGGTATTGCTGCATGAGATCGCGAGCAAATTCCTTACTTGTTTCAATTTGTGCGAGCGCTTTTTTAGGGCCAATAGTTGGAATACCTGCTTGCCATAGAATATCAGCCATCCCTTTTTCCAGTGGCGCTTCGGGGCCAACAATAGCTAGCTCTATTTTCCATTGTTTTGCCTGGGCTAAGACAGCGGCGCAAGCGGTGATATCACCTGTACAATAATCAGCGGTGAGTGGTTTGATGGCTGGATTAACAAAGCTGGCATAGCAATACAATTGCGTCTTTTGTGGTGAGCGATAGAGAGCGTTGATTATCGCGTGTTCACGTGCGCCTGAACCAATAACAAGGATCTTCATTGTCTTAAGTCTCCGTTTCTTCTAGCTCCAGGCGATTCATTTTTCGCTGCTGCTCAAGCTGGATCATTTTTTGAGTATTTATCGTATTGCAGAAATAATTACCATCCATACATGACATACAAGGTTGTTTGATTTGATGGCGACCACGCCGGGTTACGGCCTCGATCAGATCAGGGTGAGACTGATACATTAACGCATCAACGCCCAGGTATTTGGCTATTTCTTCGTCTGTTAGGTGGGCCGCTATTAGTTCCTGACGGGAAGGTATATCAATACCGTTAAAACAGGGGTTTTTTATGGCGGGTGAGGTTGAGGCAAAATAAATTTTTTTAGCGCCAAATTCTCTTACCATTTTTACAATTTCACGTGATGTGGTACCTCGGACAATACTGTCATCCACAATCAATACATTTTTATTGGCGATTTCAGTTCGTTGAGGCGTTAGCTTATAGCGGATATTGCGTTTGCGAGTACTTTGATTAGGCATAATAAAAGTACGGCCTATAAATGGATTTTTATATAAGCCTTCCGAATACCGCACACCTAATTCATGAGCAAAAGACAAGGCTGCAGTATTGGCAGTGAAGGGTGCCGGAATAACAACATCTGGCAGGATATTGGGGTATTTTTTTTTCCATTGGAGAGCCAGGTTTTGTCCCATTCGCAAGCGCGCGCGATAGACACTAACGTTATTCAGAGTTGAATCCGGACGAGCAAAATAAACATATTCAAAAACACAGGGCCGAAATTCAGCAGTTTTTATTACTCGACGATATAATTTGCCCGCTCGATTAACATACGCTACTTCGCCTGGTTGAATATCTCCTTCCGGTTTAAAGCCAAGCGCATAAAACGGAGTCGTTTCCGAGGCAAAAATGATGTCTTTGCTATTATCAGATCTTGTGCGTGTCCCCCATACAAGTGGTCGAACGCCATGGGGATCGCGAAATGCAACCAATCCTTTTCCAATGACCGTACTGACGATAGAGTAGGCGCCCTCAACATGATTAAAAATATAGTCAACCGCTTTGCAGAGAAGCTCAAAGAAATCATCGTCATCCTCTTTTTTCTTGGTAGCCTCATTAACTAGTTGGTCAGCAAACATGAGCAATAGCGCTTCGGAATCTAATGAGGAATTAAGGTGACGATATTGTTTTAAGCGAATTTCATCGGCCAATTCCTGATAATTAGACAGGTTGCCATTATGGGCAAGCGCAATGCCGCGCGGACTTCCAATCCACAGGGGTTGAATGTCTGAGGCAGTATAGCCGCCTGCTGTAGGATAACGTGTGTGGCCGATGCCTATGTTTCCTTTCAGTGCAAGAACATTTTCAGAAGTAAAAACTTCTTGTACTAGCCCCAAACCACTTTGACTATAAAAACGTTGCTCACAAGTCAGAATACCTGCAGCGTCTTGTCCTCGATGCTGTAGATGAATAAGACTGTCATAGAGTTCGGAAGCCACTGGTTCATGACTGTAAATGCCGACTATGCCGCACATGATCTTACCTTAAATAATGGGAAATATTTCGTTTTATGCGTTGCTCCGCAGGTTCATCAAATTCACTAAAATCAAACTCTTGACTGGTAATCATTTCATAGAGCTGAATATAGCGTGCCGATAGCTCAGCAATTAATTCGCGCGGCGCTTGTGGTAAAACTTTATCGTTGTAGGGGTCACAGTGTTTGGCAAACCATAGGCGCACAAATTCCTTGTCGATGTTTTCTGGTTCTAAGCCTGCTGCGATACGAGCCTGATAATTAGTTGCTAACCAATAACGACTTGAATCAGGGGTATGAATTTCGTCAACTACCATGATATTGCCTTCCTTATCACGGCCGAATTCATATTTGGTATCGACTAGAATCAAACCATGCTTTTCAGCCCTTTCAACACCAGCTTGGTATAGCTTTAGTGCTAATGTGGAGGCGGCGGCCCAATCTTCTTCACTCATCCATCCTTCTGCGACAATCTCAGCAGGGGATATTGGTCGATCATGATGAGCTTCTTTTGTTGTTGGAGTTAGGACAGGTTCTTGTAATCGCTGATTTTTTTGTAGGCCTTCAGGAAAGTAAAGACCACAATAGTCACGAACACCCCGTTGGTATTGGGTCCATAATGACGTTTCTGTGGTGCCGGTAATATAGCCTCGGACG
The DNA here is from genome assembly GCF_048553315.1 of Legionella sp. ST3F1. Lineage (NCBI taxonomy): Bacteria > Pseudomonadati > Pseudomonadota > Gammaproteobacteria > Legionellales > Legionellaceae > Legionella > Legionella sp. ST3F1. The sequence continues at coordinate 29,221 of NZ_JBLZIO010000021.1, forward strand.
ACAAATTCAATTGGAAAAACAGTACATTTTTTGGCGACAACTACATTGGGATCAGGTACCGCAATAATATGATTTGGAATAAGATGTCTGGTTTGCTCAAACCACCAGGCGGAAGTTAGGTTTAATACGGCTCCTTTATAAGGAATCAGAGCAAGATGTCTATCAAAGGCAGTTAATCTATCGGTGGTAATTAAGAGAATATGTCCGCCAAGATCATAAAAATCTCGTACTTTACCTTGATTTTTTTTACCGAAAGGTAGGTTTGTTTTACTGAGGCAAAAGGGTAATGCTGCCTGAATTTCATCACAATAATTGGTAGTCATATTGATAGCATTCATGTGCGTATTGATTCCTAATTATGTTTGTTAACAAAATAGAGTTGATTAATTCATTGATATCGGCTGTATCGCTCTTGAACTGCCATACCACACCGTAGCTAATTTTTTTTACTCCTTTTACGGAGTAATGGCTTGTCAGGGTTTGTAAGGCCTGCTGCCCTATCAGATCGTCTTTTGCACGTACAAGGAAGGTTGGACTCTGTGTTTGCTCAAGCTCACCGACTGTGGCTAATTGTTCTTTACGAGGACAATATAAAACCTCACTCTTTTTTATTTGCTCAATCATGTCTTGCGAGTCACAATCAATTTCCCAATGCACAAAGCGCTGAACAAGGACAGGAAAACCTAATTGCCTTAATGTTTGTTGTACAGTTAAAGCTTGATTGTCAGTAATAATTAATTTAACCAGACACTGATAACTGCCAGGAATTTTGTTAAAAGGCTGTAATTCGACGGAGGTCTGGGCGGAGACCTTTCTGCTGACTGGTGTTTGTTCCTTTTTAGTTTCGATATAAGCACGCATAGAAGTAAAAATGGGATCGCCGTGGATTGTGCGTTCAGGATGAGGCATGATTGCCATAACATTTCCTGTTGTGTTGCAAATGGCAGCAATATTTTTTACAGAACCATTGGGGTTAATAGGGAAATTGTCAATTAACTCTCCCTGTTCATCACAGTACTGAAAGAGAATTAACCCCTGTTTTTCTAATTTTTCTAATAAGGCTTCCGGCATAATAAAACGTCCTTCACCATTGGCAGTAGGTAAATGGATTAGATCGCTGGCGGAGAGATGAGAAGTGAAAGCATTATCCCGATAATGAGTAGCAAGCCGCAGGTTAATCCAGGCATTGTAAAAACCTGTTCCTATTATTTTACCATCTACAATTCGTTTATTATCTGTTAGTGCCACAGTATCGTCGGTATCCAAGCCTGGTACCAGGCCTGATTCAACTAGTATTTGTGCTCCATTGCAGATACCCAATACAGGTTTACCCTGTTCACTTTGATGTTTTATTTCCTGCATGAGGGGCGCTAAAGCGGCAATAATTCCAGCACGCGAGCGATCTTCGTAAGAAAAACCACCAACGAGGACGTAACCATCCATACTATGCAATTTTGACAGAGACTCATTCCATAAAAAGTCGATTGGTTCCATACCGGCGCGTTTTATCGCTAAAGCTGTTTCCCGTTCACAATTGGAGCCTGGAAATTGGATTAACCCTATGCGAATCATAATAGTTGCACCTGTCTGTCCCCTTTTACTACACGGCCTATCTCGTAAAGAGGGAACGATGGAAAGTTGAGTAAGACTTCCTGAACAGAACTAAGGACTTCAGGGGCTAAAAATAAAACCAAGCCTGCACCCATATTAAAGGTACGGTACATCTGGTTATCATCCAGGTTGCCGAGTTTGCGCAAAAGATTAAATAGAGGTTGCTCTGGAATTTGTTTCTTGGTGATTTCTACACTGCAATCGGACGGTAGAATACGAGGAATATTTTCTAATAAACCGCCGCCTGTAATATGCGCCATCCCCTTTATGGGTAGGTTCTTCTCTAGAATTTTCAAAATGGGTTGCGTGTAATTCAGATGAGGGATTAATAATTCTTCACCGATGGTATGATTAAAATCCTGGAACCGGGATTCAACGTTATAACCAGCAATATCAAAAAGCAATTTTCTCGCAAGAGAATAACCATTGGTATGTAAACCACTGGAAGGAAATGCCAGAACAAGATCACCTGCACAGATGTTTTTTCCCAATATAGCCTTGTCTTTTTCAACTACACCCGTGACGACACCAACCAGGTCAAACTCTCCAGGAAGATAGGTGCCAGGCATTTCTGCTGTTTCACCGCCGACAAGAGAAATACCTTCGTTGCGGCAAGCAGAAGCAATGCCTTTGACAATTTGCTCTACAACGAATGGTTTTAATTTAGCATTGGCAATGTAGTCAAGCAAAGTGAGGGGTTTGGCTCCCATCACCAGAATGTCATTGGTTGTCGCACTGACAAGATCAATACCGATAGTGTCAAATTTCTGCATCATTTTGGCGACCATCATTTTTGTACCAACTCCATCAATGCTTTGGACAAGTACAGGGTGCTCATAATGATGCATGAGGTATTTCAAATCATACAAGGCTCCGAAACTGCCTATCCCCGTTAATACTTGTGGAGAGAAGGTACTTTCTACTGCTTGTTTAATGCGCCGAACCGCTTCGTTACCCGCTTCCACATCAACTCCAGCCATTTTATAATTAATGCTAGACATTTAGATTAACCTCTCTCTTAAGCCATTTTCCCAGGCATTACTGGCGATGCTAATGGGCAAATTAATCACGGAATTGAAAGTCAAAACAGGAACGGCGATGGTTTCTCCAATCGCTGTATATGAAATAGGATAAGAACCGAATAATTGTTCCAATTCACTTAAATTTTCTGGTGATACCTCAAGGATAAATCCACCGCTTTCAGAGAATAATTTTTTGTTAGTTGGTAAATCACCAGGAATAAAGACATTCACACCAATTTTATTTTTAAAACTCATTTCTGCCAGTGCGACGGCTATCCCCCCTTCGGAAATATCATGGGCGGATAAAATCAAACCACGCTGGATAGCTGAATAGACTGCTGTAATTTCATTGGCAAAGGAAGTTAGATCGGGTTTAGGAAGTTGGCTACCAAGCTGCTGGTGAAGTTGATAATAAATACTGCCACCACATTCATCTTTGCGTTCACCTAATAATAGCAGAACTGAACCTGGGCGTTTTAAGGCATAAGTCAGTGCTTTGGAGAAATCAGGCATGGATCCAATACAACTAATAATAGGGCTGGGTGGAATAGAGCCTTGTGCAGACTCATTATATAAAGAAACATTGCCGGAAATAATAGGCAGGCTGACATCAGGAGCTTCTATCATGGTGACTGCCTTGCAGGCAGCGACAATTCCTCGTACTGAGTCCACAAACTCACCCATTTGGACTTGGTTTTCTGGATTGCCAAAACATAAGCAATCAGTCAGTGCAAGTGGCCAAGCTCCTATAGCAACAATGTTACGCACTGATTCCAGGACGGCATTAATTGCTCCCCAGTAAGCGTCAATTTTGTTATAACGAGGATTGTGATCGATGGATAAGGCAATACCGGTAAGACGAATTTCCTCCGGGTATTTATCTTCGTTAAAAGGTGCTATCAGGCCGGCATCAGCCCAGCCTGGTTCTATAATTGTGCGACCTTGTACCTGTTTATCATAAGTTTCAAACACAGCTGCGCGAGAAGCAATATTTTCATGTGCCAAAAGACGTAGAAGAATCTCATTCGAGTCATCGTTTGCGAAGGGCTCTGGTTCAGTGCAGATTTTATTTTTTGTACAATAGGGGCGATCGTAGAGAATGCCTTGCGTGATATCTTTGGCCTGAGCAGAAACAATGGTTTTATTTTTGTATTTAACAACATATAAACCATCATTTCTTAATTTACCAATGACTGTTGCCTGTGCGCCATTACAGATTTCGGGAAGAGCAAAATGTTCGTTATAATGGGTTAGCAATGGGGTAACTAACTCTTTGGGGACTACCCACATGAAACGCTCCTGGGTCTCAGAGCACAGGATCACTGCAGGTAATAAGTTCTCCATGCTGGTTGGTACTGAGTCGAGCTCAATGTCTGCTCCATAGCCGCCAGCCTCCGCTAGTTCCACACTGGCACAAGCTATTCCACCAGCGCCAAGATCCTTAAAGCCCACACGGCTAAGCAGGTTTTGTTCTCGTAGCAAGTTAAAAAAAGCATAATTGGCTTTAAGAAGGTGACGTTGTAAAAAAGCATTGGGTTCTTGCACCGCCCCTTTATTTTGCTCTTCCTGTTCAGTACTGAGTGTCGCAGAGGCAAAAGCAGCGCCGCCAAAACCGCTGTTATCGGTGGGCTTGCCAATCAGGACAAAATAATAATCTTCTGCATTGGCAGGGGCATAAGAGTGGATTATTTGATCTTCTCGGACGACACCTAAAGTAACAAGAGTTACCAGGCAATTTTCATTGTAGGCCTCATCGAAATACAAATCGCCAGCAAGGTTAGGAATACCAAGGGGATTGGCATAACCTGCAATACCCTGGACAACGCCTTTTTGGATCCATTTCGTTTTAGCACGATTGATATCACCAAAGCGCAAGCTGTCTGCAACGGCGATCACTTCAGCACCCATACAGCAGACATCCCGAACATTGCCTCCTACGCCTGTTGCTGCCCCTTCAAAAGGAACTAGTTGTGAAGGATGATTATGTGATTCATGACTCACGACAATTCCGTAACGTAAGCCCTGACGATCGGTCGCTACAGCAACAATTCCAGCATCTTCTTTGGGTCCGAGAATGACATGAGGGGCAGTTGTAACAAACTGATTCAGATACTTGCGACTGCTTTTGTATGAGCAATGTTCAGAACCCTGTATCGACCATAACACGCACTCGGCGTAAGTAGGGGGGCGTTTTAACAAGCGGTTCTGGATAGTGAGCGCTTCTTCAACGGTCAAGCGTAGATTAAATTGCTGCAGCAAACGGGCGATTTCCTCAGAGGATAATCGAGAGAAATCAAAGCAATCAGGCGTTTCTTGCATTTGCAGGCGCTAACCATCAAGCTAGAAAGTGCCCCATACCATAGCGAGATTTTAGAGGAAAAGCAAACGTTTAATTTTGGGTTTTTTTAAAGCAATTTCAGTTAATTATGCAAAAATAGTGCATCCTTGTTGTGCTAATTTAGGTAGCCAATCAGGCAAAAGCAGGGATTTATTCAATCGCAAATCAAGTTTTTCAAGCTTGCTCAATGTCTGGAGTGTGGCTGGAAGTTCGGATAGTTGATTGGCTCGCAAATCAAGGAACCGTAGTGCTTTAAGTTGACCAATTGATTCCGGGAGATGAGTTAGTTGATTATTGCGCAGATCTAGGTCAGTGAGTTTTTTAAGATCACCAATGCTTGCAGGGAGGGTATTTAATCGATTATTTTCCAACATCAATTTTCGTAAATTGGTTAGTTTGCCGATCGATAAAGGTAATTGGGTTAGTTGATTTTCCATGACATATAATTCTTTCAATTTTGCTAACTTGCTTAAGGCTTCAGGTAAGTTTTGAAGTTGATTCCTGTATAGGCGTAATTCAATAAGATTACTTAATTTTCCCAGGGAATCGGGAAGCGAAGTAAATTGATTATAAGTTAAATTTAGATAGAGGAGATTTTTTAAATTTCCAAAAGTTTTGGGCAGTGTTTGAAGTTGATTGCCACCTAAATAAAGAAAACGTAGTTTGCTCAAATTACCGAGTGATTCGGGGATTTCAGTTAATTGATTGTGCTGAATATCGCAAATTTGCAAATTTTTTAGTTGGGAAATATTTTCTGAAAAAGAGGCAATTTTATTTGCACTTAGATTGACCGCCTCTAAGGTTTCTATCGCAAAAAAAGAAGAGGGTAAATCGGTTAAATAGTTATTATAGAGACTTATTTTTTTAAGCTTGTTTAGCTGAGAAATATTTTCAGGTAATTGCCTTATACAATTTTGATCGAGATAAAGTGTTTCTAACTGGTTATATTCTATAATTTCCTTAGGAAAAGAAACGAGATCACTATTGGTTAAATTCAATAACTTCATTGGTTAATTCTCTTATTAAGTCAGCAGCCGATTTCTCTTGGCATAAATGAGCTGCTTGTCCAGCCCATAAGGCCATAAAATCCGTGCAATTTTGTTTTGCTGCCTCAACACGCATACTCCTTGTTAAGGCATTTTGTATTGGATAGGCAAGAATAGAGTTCTCTTGGTTTGTTAAGCGTTCGGTAAATTTGTTTCTTATGCCGCGAGCAAATTTCCCTGAAAATGCCGTGGTAAGTACGGTATTGTCTTTCCGACTAGTTAATAAAACTTCTTTATATTTTGGATGAATTCCTGATTCCACGCAGGTTAAAAAAGCGGTTCCCATTTGTATGCCCATAGCTCCAAGAGCGAGAGTCTCAGTTATATGGTTACTATTCATGATACCGCCTGCGGCAATAACCGGTATTTTTACCTGAGTTTTTAATAAAGGTAATAGTTCTCTAAGCTCAAGCAGAGCATCTTCGGCTTTACCAAGGAAAGTACCGCGATGACCACCTGCCTCTTTACCTTGTACAACCAGGATATCAATACCAGATTTTTCGAGAAGCAAGGCTTCTTCAACCGTAGTGGCAGTCCCAATCAAGATAGTACTATTTCTTTTTAATTGGGTTACCCACTGTGGTGCAAGTACGCCGAAAGTAAAGCTGAAAATAGGTATTCTTTCTTCCACAATAACCTTCATTTGCTCCTCGAAAGAAGGGGTATAAGGAGGATTGATGGGTTTAACTTCGTGCTTAAGTTCTACGCAAGCATTAGTAATCACTTTACAAGTTTGTTGAATTTGTTGTTGGCTGGCTACGGCTATTTCAGGAATGAACAGATTTACTGCAAATGGTTTATCAGTCAAAGCACGAGTTTTAAGAATATTCTCTCTAAGTTCGTTGGCGGTTAAATAGCCTGCACCAAGAGAACCAATCGCTCCGGCATTACAGACAGCCGCAACTAAGGATGGTGTTGTCGCGCCTCCCGCCATGGGTGCTTGAATGAGAGGAAAGTGGCTACCTAGTTGTTTGCTAAGTCTTGTCTGCGGCATCAATGTTCTCGTTACGGAGGAAAGACTAATTGGCTATTCAGGTGAAAAACTATAACAGATAGTCGAACAATGTGAAGACAGGCTGGAAATACTATCTTCTTGTCGGTATGATTTTTATATTCAGGTATGAAAAGGTAATCCCCATGCGTCTTAGTTTTGCTATCTCACTCATTGCTATAGCGTTGAGTGCATACGCTAGTGATGATTTTGACCGCCAACAAATTGAACAAAGAATTAAACCGATTGGTCAGGTACGTGTGGAAGGACAAGAGCCCGCACCGACTGCTACTGCCAAACCAGTTAAAGCTGAAGCCAGCGCTGCTAAAGAAGCTCCTGGACAGGCTACTTATGAAAAATATTGTTCGGTTTGTCACCGTGATGGTGTGGCGGGGGCACCTAAATTTCGAGTCGCGGCTGATTGGAAACCACGAATTGAACAAAAGAAATTGGATGGGCTTGTTGCTTCATCTCTTAAAGGACTGAACGCCATGCCCCCGAAGGGAACCTGCCAAGAATGCAGCGAAGACGATCTTAAGCAAGCTATTCAATATATGACATCAGAACATGAATAAAGTTATTTATCGACAGGGACAAATTTTATTGGCAGGGTTAAGTTTTTTTATCCTTATAAGTTCTTTTTATTTTCAATATGTAAAGAATTTGCAGCCTTGCCCTTTGTGCCTCATGCAACGCCTGTGTGTTTTTTTATTGTTTATATTAGGCTTGATAGGGATTTATGCAGAGCGGATTAAGCCGCGTAAAATCATCGCCGTGTTGCAAATTATTTTTGCTTTGGGCGGTGTATTTTTTGCTGGCCGCCAACTGTGGCTGCAAGCCTTACCTGCCGGCCAAGCTCCGGCTTGTATGCCTGATTTAGGAGTCTTAGTGCGGTATTTTCCCTGGAGCGATGTTTTACATGCTCTTTTTTGGGGCGCAGGGGATTGTGCTGAGGTTAATTGGACTTGGCTTGGCCTTTCCATGCCTGCCTGGTCAGCTTTTTATTTTTTATTTATGCTGGTAGCTGCTATTTTTATCATCCGCCGAGTAGAAACTTAAATTATATGTTTTACTGACCTGGTATTGACAGCTTGACGTCATGGGCTGCTCATACTAAGGACCTATGCTTAACTGCAATGCGTTGAAACAAACCATGAAACAAACCATGTCAATCAAACTGGTAAAATAGGAAACTCGGAATAGTCATTTATGGGGGCAATAAAGTATTTTTACCAGTGATGATGCCGAGAGGACGAGTAAATACTGGTAAATATGAGGCCACTTGGCTATCATCGCACACCATTACAATCGATAAAACAAGTTATGACGAACAAGTTCCATTGCGAGGTTCTTAAGAATTATCCTTTCAACAAAGCACGGGTTACACGTGTTAATACTCCCCACGGTGATTTTGTAACACCAGTATTTATGCCTGTTGGCACTCGAGCTGGTGTGAATAATATGACCCCGCGCGAATTACAAGAGGCGGGAAGTCAGATAATCCTGGGTGGCAATACTTACCATATGCTTTGTGCCCCTGGCATGCAGATCATTGAGCAAGCGGGAGGGATGCATCGTTTTATGGGTTGGCAAGGCCCCATGCTAACAGATAGCGGGGGCTTTCAAGTATTTTCTTTGTCCAAGAATAAAGAGATTTGTACTATCGATGAAGAGGGGGCGCATTTCAAATTGCCAGGTACACAGCGTTTGATTCATATGACCCCTGAAATGTCTTTGGAAACACAAAAAATTATCGGTGCTGATATCATTATGGCTTTTGATCAATGCACCCCCGACAGTTGTTCTCGTGAAGAAGTACAGAAGATAATGGTGCGTACACACCGTTGGCTTAAACAGTCGATAGCCTATCATGAGCGATATCCGAATTCTCGTTATGGTGCAAGCCAGGCTTTATTTGGTATTGTCCAAGGGGGTATTTACGAAGAGCTGCGACGAGAAAGTGCTGATTTTGTCTCTTCCATGCATACAGATGGCATTGCGATTGGTGGAGAAACAGTAGGTTTTGATATGCCAACTACTGTGGAAATAATTCGTTGGGTCAGGGAGTACCTGCCCGAGAATAAGCCGCGCTATACCATGGGAGTAGGTATGTCGCCGCAAGATTTATTGGATGTTGTTGCTGAAGGGATTGATATGTTTGATTGTGTTGCCCCAACGCGTAATGCTCGTCACGGTGCTCTGTATTGTGGTGAACTTCTTCCCGAAGGTCAGTGGTTACGATTTGTCAGTAGTTATGAGAATCAGCGTATTCAGATTAAGAAAGCCTGTTTTGCGGATGATACATCACCGGTGATGGCTAGCTGTTTGTGTTATACTTGCAGGAATCACTCGCGTGCTTTTTTACATCATCTTTCTAAACAAAAGGCTAATTTGTTCACCGCATTGGCAAGTATACATAATATCCATGTAATGCATGATGTTTGTGCTAAAATGCGCGACCTAATACTTGCGTCATAATCTTTAAGAGATAACAGGAGACATAATGATTTTAATTTCTACTTCAAAAGGCGATATTCGTATACAGTTGGATGAAGAAAATACCCCAAAAACCGCCGAAAATTTTCGCAACTATGTTCGTAAGGGTTTTTACAATGATACGATCTTTCATCGTGTAATTGATGGTTTTATGATTCAAGGCGGTGGATTGACTGCTGAGATGACGCAGAAGCCAACAGAGGCATCGATTTCTAACGAAGCTAAATCAGCCAAAGCGAATAAACGAGGCACCATCGCTATGGCTAGAACGATGGATCCTCATTCAGCAACAGCGCAATTTTTTATTAATGTCGCCGATAATGCCTTCTTGAATTTTAGTGGGGAGCATCCACAAGGGTATGGTTATTGTGTCTTTGGTGAGGTGACTGACGGGATGGATGTTGTTGATGCCATTGTGAAAGTTAAGACAGGACAACGCATGGGGCATGCAGATGTGCCCTTGGAAGATGTTGTTATTCATGAAATTAGTGAAATTTGATGACAAACTGCTTAATCGGCGGTGAATTATTTTCGCCGCCGTTTGCGCAGACTTTCTGAGTAGTCAAATTTGGGCATTTCAATGTGAAAGAAAATAGCAAGTAGACGAGCGGAGAAAATAGCAATTAATGTAATGATTACATTGAGTTCATTGGCAACATGGAAATGTGCCAGAATAATAAATAGTAAGGCTCCGGCCAAAGCAATAACGGCATACAGTTCTTTACGCAGCACAAGCGGGATATCATTGCACAATATGTCGCGTAACATACCACCACAAATACCTGTAATCAGGCCACTAATAATGGCGATGCTAGGAGAAAGGCCGCTGGCAAGAATTTTTTGGGTGCCGATGATCACAAAAGCTGATAAACCCAATGCATCGAGTATAAGGAAAACCTTCATAATCCGAACCAGTGAATGGGCAATAAAAATAGTTAAAAAAGCACAGGCTGAAGTGTATAATAGGTATTCAGGATGAGCGACCCAAGTCAGCGGATGCGTATTAAAAAGAGCGTCGCGTACGGTTCCGCCGCCGAGAGCAGTAATACAGGCAATCAACATGACTCCAAAAAAATCCATTTTTTTTCGACCTGCAGCGATGGCACCAGTGATTGCTTCCACACAAATGCCCATAATAAATAGGTAATGTAATAACATAGTTTTGCATTGCGTCAAAAAGATGCAATCATAACACTGTTTATCTGACTGGCGAAATAGAACGTATACGCTAGGCTTATAATAAATAACCCCTTAGAGTTTTGGAGAGAGGATAATGATTGACGAACAACCTACACCATCCAAATTTATTAATGCAGTCGACAAGGAAATGCATGACAGTATTTTACGGTTAGATCAAAAGCTTAAAGGTTTATTGGCAGAGATCCAGGTAAAAAAAGAATCGATGGCTTTGGAAAAAACTGACGAGGTAATTGAGAATCGTAAAAAACATTTATTAATCTTGGAGGATGAAGTAAGTCAAGCAATAGAAAGCATCAGAACACTGGTTAATATGACTGTTTCTGAGGAATTAAGTGATGAAGAATTTAATGCCATAAATCAGGAAAATTTGGAATCATTACGCCAAGTTTTTGATGATAATATTGACAAAATTACTAAATTGCAAAAGGCCTTTTAATGCTAAAAAACGGCTTATTCTAATAGACTGTCCAGTAATAAAGCTGTGCAGAGTTATGGCAAATGAACCAGATATCGTATTGACAGGATGATTTGCCGTTTTTCTATCTTTAGAACAGAGGGATGTGTGACCTATTTATGGCAAAAATCACGGATAATAAGACATTAAGGGTGATTGCTATTGTTTTGGTTTTATTTTCCTTCTCGCCATTTTTTTCGAATGCCGCTCTGCCAAACTCAGTCCTATTGGAGCAAAACGTTGACCAGCTAGTAGCGGCTGATATGCAACAGTACCATATTCCTGGTTTGGCCCTTGCTGTCTTATACAAAGGTGAGCCTGTCTTGATCAAGGGCTATGGTTATGCTGATTTGCAAGGGCGGCCAGTCAAAACAGAGACACTATTTGGTATCGGCTCGGTATCTAAATCCATCACTGCCTTTGCAGTGATGATCTTGGTACAGCAAGGTAAAATTAACCTTGATGATTCCTTATTAAAATACCTCCCAGATGCGCCGAAACAATGGCAGTCTGTAACAATTCGGCAATTGCTTTCACATACCAGTGGTATTCCACAACATCAAGGGCCTCATTTACCTTGGTTGCGTATTTGGCAAAAACTGGCTAACAAACCGATGCAATTTTCGCCTGGTACTCATTTTAAATACAACAATTTTGGTTATATTGTGTTGAGTCGTGTCATTGAGAAAGTTAGTCAGCGAAGTCTGAGCGATTTTTTAGCGGAAAACCTATTTACTCCCCTAAACATGCAGCAAACAGGATTTCCTGATACCTTACGTCCCCCAGGTTTGGCGGCTGGCTACCGAGTAATCAATAACAAGGTGGTTCCCAATCCAAATCGAACGCCTTGGTCGCAAATGTGGGGCTCTGGCGGTATTGTGTCATGCATTAGCGACATGGCGAAATGGGATGCAGCCATGACGAAGGGAAAACTATTACAATCAGCCAGTTATCGGGAAATGTGGGGTCCAGTTTTTTTACAGGATGGTCAGCCTTCTGGTCGTAAAGGATGGTCATGGGCTTTAGGTTGGCAGGTATCCTATTTTGGAAATAAGCTTGTCGCTCAAAAAAATGGTGCGATACGGGGTTATGGTAGTTGGATGGTTCGCCATATTGATGAGCAAATTTCTATCATTATATTAGTCAATACAAATCATGTCCCTTTAAGACGTATCGCGAATAAAATTTATAGGCAGTTTATTTTGGTGCAGAAAGAGAATAATTAAGAGCCATTGCTAAATTTATACTTTATAGCCATAAGACTGCTTGAGATTGAAATTAATTACAGGAACGCCATGTTATATTTAACTGAAGCACAAATGGATATGGTTTTTGCCATATTAGAAAAAAATAATCGGCTCGAACGCACTCTGGTATTGCAGTTTTCCATAATAAGTTCGAGAAATGAGCTTTCTGAAAATAGGCTGTTTAGTCCAAATCCATTTCAACATAGTTTGGCTAGTATTGAGGTCCTTATTCTGGCTGTAGTATTGGCTCACTATCCTGGTAAGACTATCGATGAGTTACTTGAAGAAATAAAACGGGAATATATAAATTGTGAATTTTTCACCCATAAAGCAAGCCAAATGATTTCCTTTGTGGGCCTCTTAATGAATCTCATTGATAAAGAGTTCTTGGTTAGTAAAGAAGATACTTGTTTTTTAAATGAAACCCACCTTGATTTGCCTTTAATTCCTATGATCCTGCCTGAGGTAGTCAAAACGGAAACTGTGGAAATGAATATGGATGGTACGCAAGAGCGTATTACTCCTGGTTAGGGGCCTTTGACATTTCTATTATCTTGGCCCAAAAAGGATGATTTCCTTCCTGGACTACCTTGTAAACAGTGCTGCGACGCTCGTAACTCAATACTTTTCGACTCAAGCAAGCAAAATGTCAGCAGACCCTGGTATATTTTGTTGGTAAATTGAAAAACATGTAAATAAATTGCCAGATTTTTATCGCTAATGATTTTATTTTATTGCTTGCCCGGTTATGCTCAGTCTCTGTCTTTGGAATTGAAAATCGGCTGTTTAGCGATTTGTAAAAGCGAAAATTATGATGACTATTGGTTCTTGGTATTACCCCTCGCTTATTGCCCTTTGTCTTTATGGTGCTTGGGGGTATTGGGGCGCCCGGGCGGCAAATTTTATTAATCCACTTTCTATTACTTTTTATTCCAGTCTGGGGGTTTTGGTATCTGGTGTCCTTGCTCTTGTATTGCTGAATTTCAAACCAGAACTATCTGTGAAAGGAGGTCTTTATGGTCTTCTTAATGGGGTTGCCAATGGTGTTGCTTGCATTTTTTTTATTATTGCCTTACGTAGGGGGCCAGCAATGCCTGTTGTTTTGATTACTTCCATGTATCCTGTTATCACATTACTGTTATCGATACTTTTTTTAAAGCAAGGCTTGTCCCTAAAACAAACCCTGGGAATGGTGTTTGCCATGATTGCTTTAATTTTGTTCTCCATGGAGTGAGTCATTTTTCATCTAGGGAATCATTTTGCCATTAGGATCTAAGGATAGCGGAGGGGCCGAATCAAAAGCACTCATGACTATCAATACCAGGAAAATGAGTAGAAATAGGAAAAATAAAATTTTTGTTATGTAGGTAGCGGTAGAGGGTGTTCCTTTATAACTGAATAATGCGGTTAGCAGTGTCATTACTAAAAAAAAAAGGGCCCATGGAAACATCATCTATCCTTAGAGATGAGTCTATAAGTTATCTATAGTAGGGACATTTTGTTTTTTTGTAAAATCAGGGGGCTTATCCACCTTGCTCAACCAGAGTCGCTCTTATAAATTTCAACCTGATTACACGTTGTTTTACATCTTAACTATTAAAGAGGGCCAAGCGCTCATCTATAGAAAGACTAAACGCTTGATGTTTAAACCCATTGAGAGGAAATTACATATAATAGTTAAGCGCAACTGCTCCCGTAACGAATTTAGCCGCATGCGGACCAGTGATAGAAAACCAGACCCCGCCGATAACACCGAGAGTTGAGGTAAAGTTATACTCCATTGCTGGGGCCAGGGAAACCTGATCGCCCGCTCTCCCGCCAACGCCTGCAACAGTACCGCCGGGAGTGAATCCAGGATTGCCATCAAAATTGGTTGCTGGACTATGGACATACAATACTTCAAAAACAGGAACCCAGTTTTGGGTCAGTGTATATTCAGCAGCTAAATCAACCGCATAACTGTTGTCCAGGTTAACTCGCCCCTCCGTTGAGGGGGTGCCTCCAAAAACACTGACTCCATGAACTTTGACATCGCTGAATCTTGCTGCAACTAAACCCAAGCGCGTACGCAAATAATGTTCGTTTGTGAATTGAGTCAATCGTTGGAAATTCACGCCAATAAAAGTTTGATAAGCACCGAGACCAGTCTGATCAGTGCCCAATTTTCGTGGGTTTAAGTTATCAAAGCGCCCCGTAGGAAATACCTCCTGTAAGACAAGTCGTAAATCGGGCAGCCAGGAATTTTCTTTTTGCCGCAAAACCTGGATACCCAAACCTAAACTGTAATCACCAATATCATTTCCATGCTGTCCATGATCCCAACTGTAGTCGTAAGGTAAGGATGTTTGCAAATCTAAAAAATCATTGATTCCTGCCGTAATAATAGGGATGACTTCAATGTTTCGAAATCCGTTCGGATAACCACTATAAAAAGCATAGGGTTCAAAATTGAAATGGCCTGCGGGAATTGTTTTTCCTGCAGGGGCAAGCAACGGGCCTGTGAACCATGGTCCCGCTATTGCCGCTTGAGTAAAGAATAATAAAAATAGAAGTCGCGTATACATAAGAGTCGCATCCAGTGCAAAAAAATAAAATTTTAAACTTTTTTTATATTAATGGAATGATTTTTCTTTTTAATTTTTTGATTTTTCTTTTATCACCCCTCATTCCAGAGATGCAGGGTAATCAAGGTTTTTGTTATTAATTTAATCAAATAATTCTTTTAATAAACAGAAAAGATTTGAGAAAAGGATGTTTCTTGTGTTACAATGCGCGTCGTCAATAGAAAGAATGATTGGTTGCAATGAGAAGTTTTTATCAGACTCTCAAGGATTTTTGTAACAGATTTATGGGCAATCTTTTGTTTCTAAAGACAAAAATGGAAAAGCTAATAGAGACATTTGAAGAAGCCTAAAATAAAAATTTAAATTTTATAGATTTTAGTGCACACTAGTCTTGTGTTGAAATGGGGTAGTGCTCTCTTTAAGTGTTTTAAGTCTAACTTAACCAATTAAAAGGGTCTTTAATGAAAAAATTAGCAGCAGTAGCAATAAGTTGTTTAATTCCTTTTTTCTCATTTGCTGGTAGTGCAGATAACGGGGTTCTCGATACTTTTCAGGAACGTTGTGCAAAAGAAACAGATCCCATTAAACGTCAAAATTATTGCCATATACTTGATCAACATAGTCAGGCAGACGCTAACATGACTGATACGCTACAAGAGACAGTGGTCGTTTAAAAAAGCGTAGAGAGTTTTATCTACCTTTCTGCTAGCCCTCTAAATCCAGTTTTGAGGGCTGAGTGATAACAGTTTTCTTCCTCATTCCTGTTTTTTTTCTATGCAATCAAAGGATTAATCGTTCCTCATTGTCTATTAGTCAATCAACTTTGTTTAACCTGTTAGATTTCATGCCCCAAGAGTATGAAGCCTCTTTGTGAGGCCGGCATGGATAGAAAGACTAGGAAGATTAAACCAGCGAGTCCATGGGTATTAGCTGTTTAAATTCTTTGGGCTTGGACAGGCTTGCCAAGTTATCACAAGTTATAAAAAGATCCTGCAGCTGATTCGTGCAGTATAAACCAATTTTACGAAAGTCATCGGATTGGTTGGTAAAAATTTCTTGTGTTTGGGGGCAAGACTGTTTACTGGCCAATGAGTAAATGTAAGAGACATTGTCCTGGCGGATTGCGAGAGAAGAGCCGATTGGATAATGATGTTTGATCTGTTTCAGGTAATAAAGTTCATCATAACGCGCCGCGCTATATAATGATTGCCAGCTAGTTTGTACACCTGAGCGAAACCAGGCGGGATGATAGGTTCGATCATAATGCCAGAGCTCGCTATTAAATAGGTTAAATTCAAGTGCTGGCGTGGAAGAGAAAATGACTATCTCTTGTTCAATACCAACACGAGTAATGGCAATATGATTAATTTCATGGATGCCAAGTATATCTTTGAATACAGCCCCTACTTTATTTTTAAAGGCAAACAATAATTTTAGTAGTTGCGAATGTGGTCTTATCTCGTTGTGAATATCCATAACTAATACTTAATTGCTCCATGCTAGTGACTAAATCGTTTAACAGAGGAAAGAGCCAAATCAATAATTTTTTTTGATTGCTCTTCAGTCGCATTGATTTGACCAAGGTCATTGATCAATTCCAGCAAGAAATCAGGAAGCTCATCTCCAAGTAGGGAATTTGTATATAGTTCACCTGCTTGCGTGAAAACATAGTGTAATAAATTTCTATTAATAGTAATTCTATCGTCTGGCTGTGGGGAGCCGTGGTGATGATCACCAAAGAGTAACCAACCGGGCGAAACATTAAGTTTCGAAGAAATCTCAACAAGTTTGGTCGGTTCTGGAATTGCTTCACCGCGTAAATATTTACGGCAGATCTGTAGTGAATACCCGGTAATCTCCGCTAGTTTATGAATACATACTCCTGATGTAGAGCGTTGTGAATTAAACCCAGCAGCAATCATGGCATCACGTAGGCGATAGGCAAATTGTTTAGTTAAATCGACTTTTTCCATGAACGCGCTTTTCTAGGTAACTGAATTAGCGCAGTGTAGCAAAGGGTAAGATTTCCTGCAAATTTGCAACGAAACGAAACTTATTATTTCTATTGGAAATTAATAGTTGCAATTTTATATTGTTCTGTAATAATAGAATGGGAAACAAGGAGTTGTTTCAATTAGTGTCCAAACAGGGAGTTTTGCACTACGTGATGGAACAAAGTAGAGCAATGTTTTATAACAGTGGTCTAGTCATGGCTGCTAACCTCGCATCCTAAATATGGCTTGAATAATCAGCAGTTCCATTCAGGCCTTCCTTCTCTAAACAAGGCAGACTTACGAAAAGCACCGGGATCGAGGCGAAATTTGATTTAATGAGAAATGAATACAAAATGATTAAATTAAATTCAAATTTTAACGAAAGTCGTTGAATTTCAGGTAAATCCTGTAAGCATTAAAATTATTTGCTTTGTAATCATAGCTTTTATATAATCAACGCCATTCTAGGTATAGAACGAATAATAGGCACGTAGCTCAGTGGTAGAGCACCACCTTGACATGGTGGTGGTCGGTGGTTCGATCCCACTCGTGCCTACCAACTTAACCCTGCCCCGCAGGGTTTTTTTTTGCCGTATGTTGATCGTTGAAATTATTCTCTAGCTACCAGTTGTTATTGCAATTATGATTGAAACTTTACCTGCCTGATGGATGGAAGGATAACAAAATGCCAAACGTTAAATTGCCTGATGGAAGTGTCAAACATTTCGAACAGCCTGTAACGGTTTATGATGTCGCTCAAAGTATTAGTCCTGGATTGGCAAAAGCTGCACTTGCGGGACGAGTTGATGGTCGGCTGGTCGATACTAGTTACCTTATGCGTGATGATTGCGCCTTAGTCATTATTACCGAAAAACAGCAGGAAGAGAGCCTTGAAGTGATTCGTCATTCAACAGCTCATTTATTGGCACAGGCAGTTAAACTCTTATTTCCCGGCGCGCAAGTTACTATTGGACCTGTTATTGAGGATGGGTTTTATTACGATTTTGCTTTTCAAAGACCATTTACTCCAGAAGATTTGGAACGTATAGAAGCGAAAATGGAGGAGTTGGCCAAAGCGGATTACCCAATTACTCGTCGAGTATTGCCACGAGATGAGGCAATCGCTTATTTCCGCAATATTGGTGAGGAGTATAAAGCTAAAATTATTGCCGATATTCCTGAGGGGGAAGCGCTTTCCTTATACAAACAAGGGGATTTCGAAGATCTCTGCCGTGGTCCTCATGTACCCTCTACTTCGTATTTGAAAGCATTTAAGTTAACTAAAGTAGCAGGAGCTTATTGGCGAGGAGATGCACGTAATGAAATGTTACAACGTATTTATGGTACGGCTTGGATAGACAAAAAAGCGTTAGCGGATTATTTGCATCGTTTAGAAGAAGCTGAAAAACGTGATCATCGAAAATTAGGCAAGGCTTTGGATTTATTCCATTTTCAGGAAATTGCCCCTGGTATGGTTTTTTGGCACCCTAAAGGATGGATTGTTTATCAACTACTTGAACAATATATGCGTAGTCGTTTGTATGATTTTGGTTATCAAGAAATTAAAACACCGCAGTTAGTTGATAAGGTTTTGTGGGAAAAATCAGGGCATTGGGATAATTTTCGCGATGAGATGTTTGTTACAGAAACAGAAAATCGTCAATATGCTGTAAAACCAATGAACTGCCCTTGCCATGTACAGGTTTATAATCAAGGACTTAGGTCTTACCGTGATTTGCCATTGCGTTTTTCTGAATTTGGTAATTGTCACCGCTGTGAACCTTCGGGCTCTTTGCATGGCTTAATGCGTGTGCGCAACATGGTACAGGACGATGCACATATTTTTTGTACAGAAGAGCAAATTCAGTCTGAAGTAGCAATGATGCTTGAGTTAGTCCAATCAGTCTATACCGACTTTGGTTTTAAAGAGATAAAATACCGCTTAGCCTTGCGTCCAGAAAAGCGGGTAGGCAGTGATGCCGTTTGGGATAAGGCAGAGGAAGCATTAAAGCTTGCTATGCAGAGTAGAGGGATTGAATGGATTGATGCTCCGGGGGAAGGCGCCTTCTATGGGCCGAAGATTGAATGCTCGCTAGCTGATTGTTTAGGGCGTATTTGGCAGTGCGGTACAATACAGGTCGATTTTTCTATGCCAGACAGACTTGATGCCCAATATGTCGCAGAAGATGGTAGTCGACAAACACCGGTCATGTTACATCGTGCTATCCTGGGTTCATTTGAGCGCTTTATGGGAATTTTAATCGAGCATTATGCGGGTCGGTTCCCCTTATGGTTGGCTCCTACGCAAGTTGCTGTATTGACAATTAGTGAAAAGCAGCATGATTTTGCCGCTAAAGTGACAACTATTTTACAAAAGCAGGGCTTTCGTGCAAATTTTGACTTGAGAAATGAGAAGATTGGCTTTAAAATCCGCGAGCATACTTTACAAAAAGTACCTTACTTGCTGATTATTGGCGATAAAGAAGTTGAAAATAATTCTGTCGCGGTACGAACAAGAGAAGGTGTGGATTTGGGTGTGATGAATATTGATACAATTTGTGATACCATGCGTCAGGAAGTTGACGCAAAAGGTCGCGTATAAACCACTTGGAGGATTAAACCATTAGCGTATCGAATAAGCGTGATAGTGATCGCGCGCGAATTAACGAAAAAATTAATGTACCTGAGGTACGCTTAATTGATGTCGATGGCAACCAGGTGGGCGTTGTATCAACGCGAGAAGCATTGCGGGCGGCGGAAGAAGGTGGCTATGATTTAGTGGAGATTTCACCCACAGCTAACCCCCCCGTTTGCCGCATTATGGATTATGGCAAATTTCTTTTTGAATTGAATAAAAAGCAAACGGAAGCGAAGAAAAAGCAGAAGCAATTTCAAGTCAAAGAGTTAAAATTCCGTCCGACGACGGAAGAGGGAGATTACCAGGTCAAGCTACGCAACCTGGTCCGTTTCCTCAATCATGGTGATAAGGTCAAGATCACACTACGATTTCGTGGTAGAGAAATGGCTCATCAGGAAATAGGTATGAAACTCATGGAGCGTTTGCAACAGGATACCGCTGAATATGCGGTAATCGAGCAGCATGCGAAACGAGAAGGCCGCCAATTACTGATGGTTTTAGCACCAAAGAAAAAATAAGGTAGTTGTAAAAATATTGGCTCAATTATCCATACTAAAGTGAGATAAAGAGCTAATCGATTACACTGCATCGTTATTAATAGCAGAACAAATGCGGAGTAGAATGCTATGCCAAAATTAAAGTCGCATCGTGGAGCGCACAAACGCTTCCGTAAGACAGCTAGTGGTATTATCAAGCGTCGTGGCGCTTATAGAAACCATATCCTTACTAAAAAGACCAGCAAGCAGAAACGTCAGTTGCGTGTTGCTTCGGGTACATTGAAGCAATGTGATGCGCGTCTGGCTGAGCGTATGTTGCACGGTAGTTAAGGGGAGGAATGAATAATGCCAAGAGTTAAACGTGGTGTGACGGCGAAAGCACGTCATAAGAAGATTTTAGATCAAGCGAAAGGTTATTACGGTGCCCGTAGCCGCACCTACCGTGTTGCCAAACAAGCGGTTATCAAAGCTGGACAATATGCTTACCGTGATCGTCGCCAGAAAAAACGCCAGTTCCGCGCTTTGTGGATCACTCGGATTAATGCACAGGCTCGTGAGTGTGGTTTATCATACAGTCGGTTAATTGCCGGGTTGAAAAAAGCCAGTATCGAGTTGGATCGTAAAGTGCTTGCTGACATGGCTGTATACGATAAACATGCCTTTGCTGCTGTAGCTGAAAAAGCGAAAGCTGCGCTTGCCTAATCAGTTTTTGTCGTGATAATTAACAAGGAGGCTTTGGCCTCCTTTTTTACGTGTGGGTTCTAATCATGCAAGATATCATTGCGTTGCAGCAACAGGCCGCTGATGCCATCGCTCAGGCAGAAGACGTTACCGCCCTTGAATCGATTCGTGTCGACTATTTGGGCAAAAAAGGACAGCTCACCGAAATCCTCAAAGGGTTAGCTAATTTATCCGCAGAAGAAAAACCCAAAGTGGGCCAGTTAGTTAATTTGGCTAAACGAGAGATAAGTCTTCTCATTGAAGAAAAGATGTTGCATTTAAAAGAAGCGCAATTACAGAGTAAATTGGCTGCTGAGCGAATTGATGTAACGTTGCCAGGCCGTACCAATCAACATGGTTCTTTACATCCAGTAACGCAGGTAAAACAACGTATTAATGATTATTTTAGTCGGTTAGGCTTTGATATTGTCACTGGCCCGGAAATTGAAACTGAATTTTATAATTTTGAAGCACTTAATATTCCAGGGCACCATCCGGCCCGTGCCATGCACGATACCTTTTATTTTGGGGATGGGCATTTGTTGCGCACTCATACTTCGCCAGTACAGATTCGGACAATGGAAGAGCGTACACCACCTTTACGGTTAATTGCTCCAGGACGAGTTTACCGTTGTGATTCAGATGTCACCCATACACCGATGTTTCATCAGGTAGAAGGCTTGCTTATTGATAAACAGGCTACGCTAAATGGCTTAAAAGGGTTATTACAGGATTTTTTTGCTGATTTCTTTGGACGAGAGTTGGCTTTACGCTTTAGACCCTCTTATTTTCCTTTCACGGAGCCCTCTGCTGAGGTGGATATAGAGTGTACACAATGTTTTGGTAAAGGTTGCCGTTCATGCAAGTTCACTGGTTGGCTAGAGGTTTTGGGTTGCGGCATGGTGCATCCGAATGTGCTGACCGCGGTTAATATTTCTCCAGATGAATATCAGGGCTGGGCTTTTGGTATGGGAATGGATAGATTGGCTATGCTGTATTTTGGAATTGATGATTTACGCATGATGTTTGAAAATGACTTAACTTTTTTAAAACAGTTCTAGCAGCCACAGATAATAATGTTGGTCTACTGGATAATCTCCGGATATTAGGCGGGTATTTACAATGAAAGTGAGTGAATTGTGGTTACGTGAATGGGTAAACCCTTCTTTGAATGGACAGCAATTAGCGTCTCTTCTGACCATGGCAGGTTTGGAGGTTGATGCAGTGACTCCAGTTGCGGGTGCTTTTACGGGTGTCATTGTCGCAGAAGTTTTAAATACGACTCCTCATCCCCAGGCAGATAAACTGACCTTGTGCGAAATTAATACGGGTGCGGGAAAACCATTAAAAGTAGTTTGTGGTGCGGCAAATGTGCGCCAAGGTTTGAAAGTAGCACTCGCCCAAATGGGGGCTAATTTACCTGGTGGCTTAGTAATTAAAGAATCAATGCTCCGCGGAGAATTATCGCAGGGTATGCTATGTTCTGTTGCGGAGTTGGGGCTTGCCGAGAATTCTGACGGTATTATGGAGTTGGATGAAGATGCTCCGTTAGGGACGGATTTACGTACTTATCTTGCACTAGACGATCAAGTACTCGATATTGATTTAACGCCTAATCGCGCCGATTGTTTTAGCGTTTTGGGTGTTGCACGGGAGGTGGCTGTTTTAACTTCATTACCTCTCCAACAGCTACCCGAAAAGACTCGTTTACCGACTACCGATGAGCAATTGGCGATTAAATTACGAAACCCGGATGCCTGCCCACAATATTACGGGCGTGTAATTCGTGGTATTAATCCTCAGGCACATACACCTATTTGGATAGCAGAGCGTTTGCGTCGAGCAGGTTTACGTCCTATCCACCCAGTCGTCGATATTACTAATTATGTGATGCTAGAGCTCGGCCAACCCATGCATGCCTTTGATTTGCAATCCATTAATGGGAATATTAATGTTCGTTTTGCTAACGCAAACGAAACATTGCAATTACTGGATGGGCAACAGATTAATTTGCATGACAGGGTATTGGTGATTGCTGACGATAAAAAAGCCTTGGCAATGGCTGGAATTATGGGGGGAGAGGATAGTGCAGTACAGGAGCATACTACGGATATTTTTCTTGAAAGTGCCTTTTTCAGTCCGATAATAATTGCTGGTATAGCACGTAGTTATGGGTTGTGTACTGATTCATCTCAACGCTTTGAACGTGGAGTTGATCCAGCATTGCAGTTGTTGGCTCTTGAGCGTGCTACGGATCTATTGCTGGATATTGTTGGTGGACATGCTGGCCCTGTATCGTCTGCCTCTGAGTTAGCCGCCTTACCCTTAAAAAATAAGATACTGTTCAATCCAGCTAAGGTGCAGCAACTAACCGGTTTAGCCGTTGATGAAGATGAAATGGTTAGAATGCTACAAGGTTTGGGCATGGATGTTGATAGAAAAACAGCTGAAGCATGGCAGATTAAAATCCCCTCTCATCGTTTTGATATTAGTTTAGATGTTGATTTGATTGAAGAAATAATTCGTCTACATGGTTATGACAAATTACCTGGCGCTAAGATGAATACCACGATCCAGGCTGGAAATATCAATCCTTTAGAATCGCTAGCTGCACGTTGCGGCCAGTTTTTTATTGCGCGTGGCTACAATGAAACAATTAGCTACAGCTTTGTTGATCCCGCGTTGCAACAAGAATTGTATCCCCAAAACCTGACCATGCAATTATTAAATCCTATTTCTTCTGAATTATCGCAAATGCGGGTAGGCATGTGGCCAGGATTGATTGCTGCGATGGTCTACAATACCCATCGCCAGCAAACAGCACTTAAGTTATTTGAGAATGGAGTAATTTTTGATTTACAGCAAGGTTCTTTGCAGGAACATGCCTGCATAGCAGGATTACTGACTGGCGAGCAAGGAGCAATGAATTGGAGCGAAAAAACCGCCAAGTTTGATTTTTATGATGCAAAAGGTGATTTGCAAGCACTGTTTGCTGCGTTGCAATCACTAGAGGTCCATTTTATTGCTGGTGTACATCCTGCACTTCACCCAGGCAAGTCAGCCCGGATTATGGTTGGTAATCAGGAGGCGGGATGGTGTGGTGTTTTGCATCCACGCATAGCAGATGCTCTGGATAGCCAGGATGAGGTAGTGCTTTTTGAGCTTCGATTGGCTGCACTGATTAACACAGAGGCAGTACGCTATCAGCAAATTTCAAAATTCCCCCAGATCCGTCGTGACTTGTCGTTGCTGGTTAATAATGAAGTGAGTGCAGCACAGATAGAGCAATTAGTTCGGCAAACAGTTGATGAGGCTTTACTAAAATCGTTTGATGTCTTTGATGTGTATACTGGAGAGACAATTCCAGCAGGTAAAAAAAGTCTGGCAATTGCACTCACTTTGCAGGATGATAAACGAACAATGGTCGATAATGAGATCAATGAGATAATCAGTGCTATAATCAAGAAGCTGGAAGAAAAATTTGCCATTATATTGAGGGACTAATCGTGAATGCACTAAGTAAGGCAGTGATTGCAGAAACTTTATGTGATGAGTTAAAATTGACCAGACCTGATGCAAAAGAAATGGTTGAAGAGTTTTATGAAACACTAAGGCATGCTCTTGAAAATGGCCAGCATGTTAAATTATCAGGATTTGGTAATTTTACCTTACGTGATAAGCCACAGAGACCAGGTAGGAACCCTAAGACAGGGGAAGAAATTCCGGTAGTAGCACGACGTGTTGTTACCTTTAAACCTGGGCTCAAATTAAAAACCAAAATTGAGGAACGAGGTAAGTAGTCTTTTGACCCATTATACAAAGCATGTTTTTCTATGCACTAATCAAAAAGCTGCTGGTAAGCAATGTTGCGCAAACACAGGCGGAGAGTTGTTTTTTGATTACATGAAAACAAAATTATTAGAGCTGGGCTTGCATGGTCCTGGTAAAATAAGAGTAAGTAAATCTGCGTGTCTTGGTCGGTGTAGTGCCGGACCCTGTATCGTGATTTATCCAGAAGGGGTTTGGTATAACTATGCAACAACGGCGGATATTGATGAAATTATAGACAACCATTTGGTTGCTGGTCATTCAGTTGAACGTTTGCTAATCCCCAATTAAACGTATATCTTTCAGCCAAATTGTAAAACCTTGCAAGAATTTATTTCATTTTACTTGTAGGTTAGCACGGTTTTGGTTAAAATCGCCCGTCCAAGATTGAAAGATTACCAATAAGGCGGTACGGAGTTATTTAATGAAGACATTTAGCGCCAAGACACACGAAGTCAAACGTGACTGGTATGTAGTCGATGCTAGCGACAAAGTTTTAGGTCGTCTTGCTACTGAGATTGCTCGTCGTTTAAGAGGCAAGCACAAGGCTGAGTATACCCCTCATGTTGATACAGGGGACTATATCGTTGTAACCAATGCGGAGAAAGTGACTGTTACTGGTCGCAAATTCAAAGAAAAGATTTATTACCACCACTCAGAATTTCCTGGTGGTATCAAATCAATTTCTTTCGATAAATTACAGGCAAAGAACCCTGTGCGTATTATCGAGCTGGCAGTGAAGGGGATGCTTCCAAAGAATCCTTTAGGTAGAGAAATGTACCGTAAACTGAAAGTGTATGCCGGTAATGAGCATCCGCATACAGCACAGCAACCCAAGCAACTTGAGATTGAGGAATAAGTATTATGGCTGAAAGACAGCAATATTACGGTACCGGCCGTAGAAAAAGCTCAACGGCCAGAGTGTTTTTACGCCCTGGTAAAGGTCAAATCGTGATCAATAATCGTGCTTTAGAAGATTATTTCGGTCGCGAGACTTCTTGCATGGTTGTATGCCAACCACTGGAAACAGTGGAAGTTATGGGCAAATTCGACGTTTATGCAACAGTCGCTGGCGGAGGTATCTCTGGTCAGGCAGGCGCTGTTCGTTTGGGTATCGCGCGTGCGCTAGTGGCCTATGACGAGTCTGATCTGGTTGAGGGTGCGGAACCCAATCCTAACTCTTACCGTCGAAAACTGCGTGCTCGTGGCTTGATGACAACAGATTCGCGACGCGTGGAAAGAAAGAAAGTTGGTTTGCACAAAGCACGTCGTGCAACACAGTACTCCAAGCGTTAATTGTTCTAAGAAAACCCTGCAGAAGCAGGGTTTTTTTATCCTCTGGTTCTTTCCTGGAATTACACTAACCCTTGTACCGTTTATGGTATCCTGTCTGTTTTTTTACTCAGGCTTGCTCCTACTGTGGTCGTATTCTCATATAGCTTATTCGGAAACTCTACAATAGAAGAGAATTGTTTCGTCGCTGCGTGGCTCGAATCCTGATGTATTTCATGTGTAAACCCCGATTCTGCGCCCTGTGTCTCCTCGCATCTCTCGCTGTAGCGAGTTTCCAAAGAAAGTCTACTATCTCCTGTTTTAATACCCGGTTTAACTTTAGCTAAAATACCAGGACGATTGCTCAGGTAATTTACAAGGGCGTTTCCAAATACTTAATTCTTTGTTATAACTGGATTTATATTTTTTCCTGTCGGAAGAGTGTGTCTGCCAGGAGGACGGACTCAGGGACAGAAACCAGGACGAAATGACCGTGATTGATAATGTTGATCCCAACCCTAGTAGTGATGATATTCCCAGTGAGGAAGAAATTGATGAACAACGACGTCATTTTTTAGTGACGACGACTAGCCTATTAGGAGGCGTCGGTGTTGCCTGTGCATTAACCCCTTTTGTTGCTTCATGGTTCCCTAGTGCAAAAGCACAAGCGGCTGGTGCGCCTGTGCAGGTTGATCTTTCCAAGATAGAGCCGGGGCAACAGGTGACGGTTGAATGGCGGGGAAGACCCGTCTGGATTATTCGACGTACCAAGGAAATGTTACAGCAGCTTAGCGGTCATGATGAGCAATTACGGGATCCGGATTCATTGGTTGATCAGCAACCAACTTATGCAAAAAATCAATATCGTTCGATAAAACCGGAATATTTAATACTGGTAGGGGTGTGTACGCATCTAGGTTGCTCGCCAAAATATACCCCCGTCGACAATGAACTTGGTCCTAATTGGCCAGGTGGTTTTTATTGTCCTTGTCATGGTTCAACGTTTGATCTGGCTGGCAGAGTATTTAAAGGGGTTCCAGCACCCATTAATCTGGAGGTTCCTCCATACCAGTTTATCAGCGAGCATGTCATTGTAATTGGGCAGGACAAAGAAGAAGGATAATAGCATGAAGGCTTTGATCAATTGGGTGGATGCCCGTTTTCCACTGCTTAGTACATGGAAAAGCCATGTCAGTGAATACTATGCTCCCAAAAATCTGAATTTCTTCTATTATTTTGGTTCCCTGGCTATGGTGGTATTGGTCAATCAATTAGTCACTGGCTTATGGCTGACTATGTTCTATACACCAACCTCTGAACAGGCTTTTTCTTCTGTTGAGTACATCATGCGTGATGTCAATTATGGTTGGTTACTGCGTTATATGCACTCAACGGGTGCTTCCGCATTTTTTATAGTTGTTTATTTACACATGTTTAGGGGATTATTGTATGGCTCCTACCAAAAGCCAAGAGAACTGATCTGGCTTTTGGGTATGGCCCTCTTTATTCTACTCATGGCGGAGGCTTTTTTTGGTTATCTACTTCCCTGGGGACAGATGTCTTATTGGGGGGCACAAGTCATTACTTCCCTGTTTGGGGCAATTCCATATATAGGTGATGGTTTGGCAACTTGGTTACGCGGTGATTTCAATGTTGCTAATGCGACCTTACAGCGTTTTTTTGCTTTACATGTTGTTGGTATTCCTATTTTACTGCTCGTACTGGTTTTCTTGCATATTATTGCTCTCCACAAAGTTGGGTCTAATAATCCACAAGGAATCGAAATCAAGAAGCATCTGAATGAAGAAGGTAAGCCACTTGATGGCATTCCTTTTCATCCTTATTTTACCGTGAAGGATTTAGTCGGTGTCATTGTCTTTTTGATTGGTTTTTTTGCAGTAGTGTTTTTTATCCCTGAAATGGGCGGGTATTTTCTAGAGTATGCTAATTTTGCTCCGGCAAATCCAATGGTAACGCCGGAACATATTGCTCCTGTATGGTATATGACACCCTTTTATGCCATTTTGCGCGCTATCCCACATAAGCTAACAGGTGTGATTGCTATGGGAGCAGCAATATTAATTTTATTATTCATACCCTGGTTGGATAGAAGCCCTGTCCGGGCCATGCGTTACAAGGGAAATTATTCGAAATATGCCTTAATTACTTTTGTAATTAGTTTTTGCATTCTAGGTTATTTGGGGACGGTGCAAGTGACCCCGCTGAAGCAGTATTTAGCTAGAATTTGCACAGTTATTTATTTTGCTTATTTTCTATTGATGCCTTTTTACAGTCGTTATGAGCAGCATAAAACAGTACCTGAGAGGATAGATGGATGAGCAAGGGTCGGATAGTTACTTACTTACTCAGTTTGTTAATGAGTTCTTTGCTACAGGCGGCTACTGTTAGCAAGATTGAGATGTCGTCAATTGATATAGACATCGATGATCAGGCTAAAATACAGCGAGGCGCAAAATTATTTATGAATTATTGTTCTGGCTGCCATTCGCTGCGGTATATGCGTTATAGCCGTATGGCAAAAGATCTTGGGTTAACGACCTTTGATGGTGAACTGGATAAAGATTTGTTAGTTAATAATCTCATTTTTACCAGTGCTACAGTCCATGATCCTATTCATATTAGTATGCCGGCTGCTGATTCCCGGCAATGGTTTGGCATTACCCCACCCGATTTGTCTTTGTCAGCACGCGAACGTGGTCCAGAGTGGATTTATACTTATCTGAAGAGTTTTTATGCGGATGATTCAAGACCTTTTGGCGCTAATAATTTATTGGTACCAGAGGTGGCAATGCCGAATGTTTTAGCTCCACTTGCCGGAAAAGTGATTGCGGTAAGGGAGGGTGATCCTAAAACGTCGACGATCTCTCATTTAGTTCTTGTAGAAAATGGAGAAATAAATCAGCAGCAGTTCGATAGCGCTTTGCAAGATTTGGTGACTTTTCTTGTCTATGTCGGCGAACCTGTAAAATTAGTACGTTATCATTTAGGAATAATTGTGCTGATTTTTTTAAGTATATTCTTAGTCGTGGCGTATCAACTCAAGAAAGCATATTGGAAAAAGCTCCATTGATCCTTAATGACCAATTCGACAGTACGTTTCTGGTCATCGATCGTAACAGGGATTTCGTGGTTGATTTGCAAAACAAAATTGACTTATTTATAGCGAAATGACAAATTGTCATACTAGGTTCATCACGCTAGGTAAAATTGTGGTAAAATGCTGCTCTTTAACCTGCTGTAAAGTATGGTTTAACGATTGATGAGGAGTTGCTGATGGCTATTGTTGCAAAGCGCACGATTATGTCTTTGTATTCTGATAATGATGATATTTATAGTCATCAAGTTCGTATTGTATTGGCAGAAAAGGGTGTAAATGTTGAGATCCTTCACGCTAAACAAGGGGAAGCTCCTAATGAATTAGTTGCTGTAAACCCCTATGGTACTATTCCTACCCTGCTCGATCGCGAATTGGTTTTGTATGAAGCCCGTATTATTATGGAATATTTAGATGAGCGCTTTCCTCATCCACCACTTTTACCTGTATATCCGGTTGCTCGTGCAGAAACACGAAAGATGATGCATCGGATTGAGCAGGATTGGTACTATTTACTGCAACGCATTAAAGCGGGCGTTGATCAAGAAGAAGCGCGTACACATTTATTTGATAGCCTGGTAAGTTTGGAACCGATCTTTGCTGATAAACCTTACTTTTTAAGTGATGAATTTTCTTTACTGGATTGTGCTCTCGCACCATTATTGTGGCGTCTACCCCAGCTGGGTATAGAAATACCTGCCAAGATGAAGGGATTGCATGCTTATATGCAACGTTTATTTAAACGCGATTCATTCCAGGCAAGCTTGACAGACGCTGAGAGGCAATTAAGGGCGGCCTAATGATGAATATGACCTCTAATAAGCCTTATCTGATTCGTGCCATTTATGATTGGATTGTTGATAATGATCTGACGCCGTATATATTGGTAAACGCAGCCTATCCCGGGGTACAGGTTCCACAGGAGCATGTTAATAGTGGGCGAATAGTATTAAATATTTCACCCAAGGCATGTCGTGGTTTGCATCTTGAAAACGATAGAATAGTATTTACTGCGCGATTTTCTGGTCATAGTGTGCAGATATTTATAGTTCCAGCTGCAGTACTTGCCATCTATGCCAAAGAAAATGGTAGGGGAATGGAGTTTGGTGAAGATACCGGTGAACCCCCGCCACCACCGACAGCAAAAGCTGAAATAAAAGGGCGTAGTAAACCTTCGTTAACCCTTGTAAAAAAAGATTAGACGCTTAAGCTGTCAATTCCTAAGGCAGGTGATTTGTGAGCGTTTTAGCAAATCACTCGCCTCAACGATAAAAACAGGACTTACGAAACACATCGGGGTCGAGGCAAAATTTAAGTGTTAATGAGGGCGTTTAGCTGTACTAAATGACCGAATTAACATTAAATTTTAGCGAAGAGATTGACTGTTGTTCGTAAGTCCCGAAGAATTGACAAGTGAATTCCTGCTAGCTAACGGAGCATAACAAGGCCATGACTACATCAAAGGTTGCTCTTTATCAGGCCAAACACATTCGTTTATGTGAAGAGATGGCTACGAATGATTTAGGATTGTCTGAAGATGAGTTAATGGTTCGCGCGGGAACCAGCGCCTTTTCTACCTTGTCCATGTTATACCCCACAGTACGTACTTTAGCCATTTTCTGTGGCAGTGGTAATAACGCTGGTGATGGTTATGTTCTCGCCCGCCTTGCGCACAAAAAAGGGTATTCCGTTGTTGTCAATCAACACAAAACCATAGAGGATTTGCTACCGCCTGCAGCCAGAGCAGCTGCAGCTGCAATTGCTGCTGGTGTTTCCTGTCAGTGCCTTGATGATGCTATAGACCCTGAGGCGGAGTTAATTGTTGATGCCTTATTAGGAATTGGTTTGCAAGGCGATGTGCATGGTCCAATAGCGACAGCGATTACTCAGATCAATGACAGTGGTTTGCCAGTATTGGCCCTTGATGTCCCTTCAGGTTTAAATGCCGATACAGGTTCCGTGAAGGGGGTAGCTGTCAAAGCGAATGCTACAGTGACATTCATCGCTTACAAGCTTGGATTAATGACCCTGGATGGACCTGATCATTGTGGTGAATTAGTTTGTCATAGTCTGCAACTTGAATCTTGTTTGGTAAAGATTAAACCTGCTGCCTATCTCTTGGATGAAAATTTAGGCCATGCTTTACTTCCACGACGTTTAAAAAACTCTCATAAAGGCCATTTTGGCCACGTCTTGGTTATTGGTGGTGGGCATGGTATGCCCGGTTCAGTTTATTTGGCGGCAAATGCTGCTTTACGGGTGGGTGCTGGTTTGGTAACTATTGCTACCAGACCGGAATATGCAGGGCAAGTTTTACCTTTATTACCAGAAGCAATGATTTATGGCATTGAAGAAGCTGTTGAGCTTTTGCCGCTTATTGCCAGGGCAACTGTCTGTATTATTGGTCCTGGTCTTGGTGAGGATGAGTGGGCAAAGGTTTTATTTAACCAGGCAATTGCTTCTCAATTACCAATGGTTATTGATGCTTCAGCCTTACGGCTACTCGCTCAGAATCCTCAACATGATGATAATTGGATCTTGACGCCTCATCCAGGAGAAGCAGCCAGTTTGCTCCAATGTTCTACTGCAGAGATTCAAAAAGATAGGTATCAAACAATATTGACGCTACAACAGCAATATGGGGGAAATGTTGTCCTGAAAGGCGTAGGTTCAATGGTGTGCACGGATGAGCCTGGTGTGTATCTTTGTGCTGATGGTAATCCCGGTATGGCGAGCGCAGGAATGGGTGACGCCCTTAGTGGTGTCATTGCAGGCTTAATTGCCCAAGGCCTGGCACTTGCTGAGGCTGTCAAATTGGGTGTATGGATACATGCCAGTGCTGCAGATGCCGCAGCCGCTGTAATGGGTGAGCGTGGATTGTTGGCTAGTGATTTAATGCCTTATCTACGTCGTCAGGTTAATTATTTATCAAGAATAAAATGAGTTTTTATGGTCAAAGTTGATTGCATTGCTTTGCCTGATGTGCAATATTCCGAAGCGCTTGCAGTACGCTTGGCAGCTTGCTTAACTGCTCCCTTAGTGTTGACCTTTAGTGGTGAGATAGGCGCAGGGAAAACGACGTTTATCCGCGCTATGTTGCGAGCTCTAGGCGTTAAATCAGCTATTAAAAGTCCGACTTTTTCATTGCTTGAAAGCTACCAATGCCAGTATTTACAAGTACATCATTTTGATCTCTACCGTATTCACGATGAAACAGAGCTGGAGTATATTGGTTTTAGAGATTATTTTTTGACTGATGCAATCTGTTGTATTGAATGGCCTGAACGAGCCGGTCAAAGTTTGGGACATGTTGATATTAATTTTGCCTTTACTATTGAGGGGAGTGGCCGTTCGTTGACTTTAACCGCAACAACTGCCGCTGGAGAATTAATTTTGTCTTGCCTTGCAGGTAAACAATGAAGATACGCATAACTAGTATTTGCTTATTGATAGTCTGGTGTTCGACTTTGATGGCAGCAAAATTGTTATCTATTGAGATTAAGCAACAGTCAGGGAATCCTTCTGTACTGTTTACTCTGGATGAAGCGGTTACGCACAGAGTATTCACGCTCACAAATCCCAATCGTGTGGTGATTGATTTTGAGGGCACTGATTTGTCGGTGAACCTGAATCGAGTTAATTTGGGTAGGCAGTTAATCAAATATATTCGTAGTGGCCGCCCAAATCCACAAACCCTGCGTCTGGTTTTTGAGGTCAGTCAGGCTGTCATGACCAGGACGAATCCTATGCATCGTTCAGCATCGTCAAAACACGGCTTTTCATTAGATCTTTCTGCAAATGGTAATTTGCAGGGCCGCTCAACGTCATCCACTGTGCCTGTCAACAGAAGTAGGGCAACAAATAATACAGCGAAAGCACCGGTATCGGCTCGCCATGAACCCGGGAAAACGCTGCGGGATGTTGTTGTCGTACTCGATCCCGGGCATGGCGGGAAAGATCCTGGTGCTAGTGGACCAAGACGCACGATGGAAAAAGAGGTTACTCTTAGAATCGCGCAAAAGTTGAAACAAATCATCGATAGGCAACCTGGTATGCGGGCGGTATTAACGCGAAACGGCGATTATTATATTGGCTTACGCGAGCGTTTAACCATTGCCCGGAAATATAATGCCGATGTCTTCGTCTCGATCCATGCAGATGCTTTCATCAATCAGCAATCTAATGGCGCTTCTGTTTTTGCTTTATCACAATCGGGGGCAACCAGTGAAGCAGCTCGATGGTTAGCTGAGAAGGAAAACTATTCCGAGTTGGGCGGTGTCAATTTATCAGAACTAGATGATCAAAGTGGATTAGTACGTACGGTATTAATTGATTTGTCGCAAACAGCGACCATTGGTGCCAGTTTACATATGGGAGAAAGAGTATTACGTGATCTCGATAGGATAACCAATTTACATAATCATAAAGTTGAGCAAGCTCGTTTTATGGTATTAAAATCACCGGATATTCCTTCCATTTTGATTGAAACAGGTTTTATCTCTAATCCTCGCGAAGAAAGTAACCTAACAAATCCTGCCTACCAGACTCATCTAACGGAGGCGATTTTCCAAGGTTTGAAACGTTATTTTTGGGATTATCCTCCGCACGGCACACGTATAGAAGCTTTGGCTGGCAATAGTAAAATCCATATAGTGCGTAGTGGTGAGTCGTTGCCTAGAATTGCTGCGCAATATCATATGTCAGTCGCGGTGTTACAAGCGGTAAATCATTTATCAAGTTCGCAGCTAAAAATAGGGCAAAAACTTGTTATACCTGCGTTGACATGATGAGAATTGAGCAATTACCAGTAACCGTAGCCAATCAAATTGCCGCAGGTGAAGTGATTGAACGCCCTGCTTCTGTGGTTAAAGAGTTATTAGAGAATTCATTGGATGCCCAGGCTGATATGATCAGTATTGATATTGGTTATGGTGGCCTGAATCAAATTAAAATCACTGATAATGGGATTGGTATTGTTGCTGAGGATCTACCCTTGGCAATTGCTGCCCACGCAACAAGTAAAATTAAACAGCTTAGTGATTTATACTCTATTGCCAGTATGGGATTTCGCGGTGAAGCCCTGGCGAGTATCGCATCCATCTCGCGTCTCACTATCAGTTCCAGGCCTGTGAGCCAGGAACACGGCATGATGCTTAGCAGTGATGGTCGGGCGATTCATATGACACCCTGTGCCCGTAATCAGGGAACGACTGTCGATGTACGCGATATTTTTTTTAATGCACCCGTCAGGAAAAAATTTTTAAAAACCGAGCAAAGTGAATTTCAGGCAATAGAGGCAGTGGTTAAGCGGTTCGCTTTGAGTGCGCCTGCAATAGCACTTAACCTAACTCATAATGGAAAACAACGATTAAATTTACCAGCGGCACATTGTGCCCAAACTAGATTGCAACGTATACAGAAATTATTAGGAAAAACCTTTATTGAGCAAGCAATATATCTTGATGTAGAGCACGCTGGAATGCGTTTACATGGTTGGGTTAGCAATGCTGCGTATCAGAGTAGTCAGAGCGATAAACAATGGGTCTATGTGAATGCCCGCATGGTTAAAGATAAATTGTTAAATCATGCGGTTAAACGAGCCTATGAAAGTTTACTGTATCCAGGTCGATATCCAGCTTGTTTGTTGTACCTGACATTAAATCCAGCAGAGGTAGATGTTAATGTTCATCCTACTAAGCATGAGGTGCGTTTTCAGCAACCACGGCTGGTACACGATTTTATCACTTCTCAAATTCAGCAGGCTTTGGCAGTACCAGCAACATCCTGTGGTTACCAGCAATCATCGGTGAAAGAAATCACAACGGGGCAGCAAATTCACGAAAACTATCTATCCTTACCCCTTTCGATTAAGAAAATTGAACAAAGTGCTGCAGTGACAACTCACTGGATCACTTTAAATACTGCTTATGCATTAGTTTTTATACAAGAACAGCCCTATTTAGTCGATATCGAGAAATTGCAACGCCATTGGTTATTATCAATATTGGCGCAGGAATCATTGCCCTTAGCCAGCCGCCCACTGTTGGTGCCTATTAGTTACCCTATTAAGGAATTTAGCCCGGATAGGATCAATCATTATCGCCAATCATTGAATCAAGTAGGAGTAGAATTGGCTTTAGCTGGTGAAAATGCGATGTTGGTTCGCTCTTTGCCAATGGCTGTGCCCCATCTTGATATTAAGCGTTTTCTTGCACTCGTTTTTAAGTTAAGTTCGCCTACAAATCAGCAATTGATTGAGTTATTGAGTTTATGTCAATTGTTTAATGCGTACCAAGCCTTACCAGAGGAAACAGAGATTTTATGCGTCTATCTGCAAACTTTGTATAATGCAAAAGAGTTGCCTGTTTGGTGCAGACAGTTATCGACTACACTGTGTGAGAGTTTGTTAAATGCCTGAAATTCTTTTTTGCTTAATGGGGCCAACAGCCTCTGGAAAAACAGCGTTAGCCAGTGAATTAATAAAGCATTTTCCTTTTGAAATTATCAGTGTTGATTCCGCAATGGTCTACAGGGAAATGAACATTGGTACTGCCAAACCCACGCCGGAAGAATTATTACAGGTACCACACCATTTAATTGATATCATTGATCCGACAGAAAGTTATTCTGCCGCTCAGTTTTGTACCGATGTGTTTACTCTGTGCAGAGCGATTTTTACGCGGGGCAAGATCCCTTTACTTGTGGGGGGGACGATGATGTATTTTAACGCCTTGCAGCAGGGCTTGTCGACTTTACCTCAGGCGAATGAAACGATTCGTGCTTCACTATTACAGCAGGCAGAAGAGTATGGCTGGGCATACTTGCATCAGCAATTGATGCAAATTGATCCTTTATCGGCAGCAAGAATTCATCCCAATGATACCCAGCGTATTCAACGTGCCTTGGAGGTTTATCAGGTAAGCGGAAAACCTTTATCATCGTTTTGGTCTGAACAGAAAGAGGCATTAGCCTATCGATTTGTGAACCTGATTTTGTTTCCTGAAGATAGAGCCTGGTTACATAAAAGAATAGCCTTACGTTTTGAGCAGATGCTTGAACAAGGTTTTGTGAATGAAGTAGAACAATTGCTTCAAAAATGGCAATTGTCGCCGTCTTGTCCCGCAATGCGCAGTGTGGGTTATCGCCAGGTATTTGATTATCTGGCAGGTGATTATGATTTCGAAACACTACGTCATAAGGGGGTTGTAGCAACACGCCAGCTTGCTAAAAGACAGTTAACCTGGTTACGTCATTGGCAAGAAGCAACTTTTTTTGCTTGTGAAAATCCATCAACTGTTAGTGAAATCATAGCGCTCATTAATGAAATATTGGATAATAGGGCACAAAATGATTGAGTTTTGTAGGGGAGAAAACGATGTCTGCAAAAGAACAACTTGCGTGCGCTAAAAAAAATTATGTTGTACGTCGACAAGATTTACCATTGAGTTGCCCAACTGATGAAATGGCATTATGGAATGCCCATCCGAAAGTGTATTTGCCGATTGAAAAAACAGGTACCGAGGTTTGTCCTTATTGTGGCTCACGCTTTGTATTAAAAAATGATTAAATCGATTTGCATTGTGCGCTTATCTGCATTAGGCGATGTTTTGATGCTTGTTCCGTTGATACGTCTCTTACAAGCAAAATTGCCTGATGCCGCGCTGACCTGGGTTATTTCGCGCCCCGCTTATGATTTGGTGGAAGGGATGGATGGGGTTGAGTTTATTGTTATCAATAAACCCAATAATCTGGCTGATTATTGGCATTTTAAGAAGACGTTGGCAGGTAGAAAGTTCGATGTTTTATTAGCTGCTCAGGCAAGTTTCCGAGCAAATCTACTATACCCACTAATTCGGGCAACGCGAAAAATCGGCTATGACAAACTACGTGCTAAAGATGGACATGGATGGTTTATTAGTGAAACCATCAAGCCTGGGCATGATCATACTTTAGACGGATTTCTAAAATTTGCTGAGGTGCTTGGATTGGAGCAAAGCGGCTTGCGTTGGGATCTCCCAATCGGTGAGGCCGACTATGAATGGGCACGCGCTCATTTGCCGACTCAACGACCTATTTTATTAGTTAACCCTGCTGCCAGTAAACCAGAGCGAAGTTGGCTGGTTGAACGCTATATTGACGTGATCAAAGAAGCGATAAAACGTTGGCGA
The DNA here is from genome assembly GCF_048553315.1 of Legionella sp. ST3F1. Taxonomy (NCBI): domain Bacteria; kingdom Pseudomonadati; phylum Pseudomonadota; class Gammaproteobacteria; order Legionellales; family Legionellaceae; genus Legionella; species Legionella sp. ST3F1. The sequence continues at coordinate 66,422 of NZ_JBLZIO010000021.1, forward strand.
GTGCAAGTGGTTCTAACGGGGGGGCCGGGTGAGTATGATAGAGAGCTGGCCGATGCAATCATCAAGGAAGTTCCCTGCATTGATTTAGTAGGTAAAACAAAACCTAAGCAATTGCTTGCGGTAATCAGCCAAGCGCAAGCATTGTTGTGTCCTGACACGGGACCTTCTCATATGGCTGCGGCAGTTGGTACGCCTGTAGTTGCTTTACACGCTGTTACTTCCTCCTCGGTATCTGGGCCTTATACCTATAGGCACTTGGCAGTTGATTGTTATCCTGAAGCAGTGACTACTATTTTGAAAAAAACTCCGGAAACTAATGTATGGGGTACTCATGCTCATGGTGAAGACACAATGAAATTGGTTAAAGTGGATGCCGTATTAGCTAAGCTTGCGGAAGTGTTTGACCAAGCAGGTTAATTGCCTGGTCTTTCAGCTCAATCCAGCTGGTTTTTATTCTGAGAAGAAATAGATTGTTTATTACAGTAAATCAATTGAGAGCGTAAGCTGCCCTTTATTTTTCTTACAGGGCCTCTCGCTTTTTCCCAGGTATATACAAGATCATCTACTCGCCAGCCTGCATTGGTTTTAAGTAGCACTAATGCTTTTATCCCACCATTTACAGGCACAACGGTGTATTTTCCTTGAGTCCAGGCCTGTTTTACCTGAAAACCGTTAACAGTATCATTGCCGCCTGCTAAAACGCGAAAATCAAGACAGCCAATTTCCTTTGTTCTATCTTGCAGTTCTTTATTGATTTGATAGGCATTTTCATAGCCTTTGTATAGATCGGCTGTAAAAAAAATGTTGGCAAGTTTAAGTTGGTAATCGTCTTTTTGGTCAAGAATTTCATTTGCTAATACCAGAGTATAAAAGAGAACAGTAAATTCCTCTGGGCTTCCCCATTTCTTTTGCCATCTCTTCAGGTCGTCTTGGTCAATGCGCGTTACAAAGACTGCTGTAGCTGAGGACGTGGTAGCAAGGCAGGCGGGACTGGCAATGAATCCACTAACTAATAAGATAGAAAAACCTAATTTTATCCAGTTCATAGTGCCTCGTTATTAAGAATTAAAATTTAAGACCAGCGAGCAAATTGTTGGTATTTTAGTCAATACCAGCTTTATAAATAGTTTACCAGCTTTGTAATAGGGGAGCCGATGATACTTGAATGGAAATTTAAGATGGCTATCACTATATCACTTATCAGATGAATTAAAAAAAGCATTAATATTTCTAATTTTGTTCAGATGATGTACAATTTGGTTTTTTGTAGCCATCTGTGAGTTGGACGTGTCTGTACACCCGGAAAAAGCGTATCAATGGGTAGCAAGTTTATACTTTTTACAGAGTATCCCCTATTTTGTAGTGACTGTGATTGCCATACTCGTTTATCAACAACAGGGGATGGATAATTTCCACGCAGCATTAATCAGTAGTCTATTAATCATACCCTGGGCTATTAAGCCAGTATTGGCGCCTTTCTTGGAACAAAAAGCAAGTAAGAAAAAATTAACGATCTTCAATCAATTATTGATGGCTTTTGTATTCCTGCTCTTGGCAATTAGTAATGAAACTCATTTTGTAGTGATTAGCACGCTACTTTTTATTGGGTTAGCTTTTTTTGCAGCACTGCACGATATTGTGGCGGATGGCCTTTATTTGCTTAATTTGGATGGACATCAGCAAAAAAAATACGTGCCATTACGTACTGTTTTTTATCAGTTCGGGCGTCTGTTTATAAAAGGAGGATTATTGGTTTTAGCTGGTCGACTGGCTATCGCGTATAAGGTTAATGTCTGGAGTCTCTTTTTTTCTAGTCTCTGCCTAATTGTCTTGCTATTTGCTCTCTATCATTGGGTAAAAATACCAGAAAAAACGGACTACAAGCACCAGACGCCTCAAAGTAGTTATCTGACTATTTGTAAGAGCTTGCTTGGTAAGCGTGAATTCTATCCCGCATTAGGGTTCTTATTCTTATATAATTTTTCTGATGCTCAAATGCAAAAAATTATTCCATTATTTTTACTTGATAAACAGGGAATGGCTCTTTCTTTATCTCAATTTGCAACCATTTATGGTATTGGGGGCTCCCTTGCTTTAATGAGTGGTGTTTTTATTTCTGGCCTTCTAATTAGCCGTTATACGTTGGCAGATTGCCTAAAAAATACGACAATCCTTTTACTGATGGGGCATTTATTATTCTTTTTTCTCTCCTTCGATGAGCACAATATTTATTTTATCTATGCAGCCATTCTGGTTAATCAACTAATCTTTGGTTTAGTGAATGGTTGTTATATGGGATATCTCTTAGCTACTGCGAATAAAGGGATTTACCCCATGTCAATGTATACAATTTGCACAGCTGCCATGGCATTGAGTTATGTTTTTTTTGGTGCGGTCAGCGGACTATTGGAACAGGCACTGGGCTATAGCTGGTTTTTCTTTTATATCTTTCTAGCCAATATTCTTCTTGTCGTGATGACTTGCTGGCGGATGAATCAGCATGGATGATTTGCTAATGCAATTGGAAAATCAATTGGTGCGAGCGAATACCATTACTGAATGTGATGAGGCTTTAGGCCGTTATTTAGCTAATAAAGGGATTAATACCTTTTCTTTTACCTACTATGCTTATCACCCCAATTCAGCCAATAAATTAAAATACGATATGTCTTCTGTCAATTTTAAAGTCTGGCATAAACATTATCTTGAAGAGCAGTATAACGACATCGATAGCACCTTAAGCTTTGTTTATAACAACCATTTACCTATTTATTGGAGTTTAGAACAACAACTTGCTCAGGCCTCCTCTGAGTTAGAACGAAAAATGCGGTTAGATTCGATTGCCTTTGGAGCTGAATCGGGCCTATCTATACCAATTCATGGTCCACATAATAATTTTGCTGTTTTATTACTGGTGCAGATGCAAAATGAACAATGTAATCTGCAACAAGCTCAAGCGCAGTATGAGTTTTTCGTGGCGGCGCATCATTATTACCACTATATCCAGACACATCTTCTTGAAGAGGTATCAGCCAATCAGATGTTTCGTCTAACACAGCGAGAAATTCAATGTTTGTTGCTTATTGCGAAAGAATATTCTGTGAAAGAGATGGCCCAACAGCTTGAGTTAAGTGAAAGAACCATTAATTTTCACATTCAAAAAATAAATAAAAAACTGGCAGTTAAAAATAAGTATCAAGCGCTAGCAAAAGCGATAGGGGAGCAATTACTTACTTTATAACCCCCTGTTAAGAATGACAGTGGTTAGATAATTGGTGGGAAAGTTAAAATTTGACCACCGATAATTGTTGGAGAGTTTATGCAAATGTTTAAAAAAATGGCTTTACTGGCATTGATTTCTGCTCTGTTACCCCTGGCGGCACAAGCCTCTTTAACCTTATATACCACCAGCTGGTCTATGTATGGCGAAAATTCCTATGAATATGATGGTGCTTATAAAAATGGTCGGCCCTATGGTCAATTATCCTATGTCAGCAATCCTGCAATGGTTGCCCAATTTAATAAAGCAGATGTTGTTGCCTGGAGTTTTTTACAGGTATGGAACAGCAATGATCCAAATCAAGCCGTTTATCAGATTCCCAGTGAGTGGTCTGGTTTGTTACATTTTGATGATTTATGGGGTGAGTTACCTTTAGAGGGCTCGTGGATATCACCTTTACCACCAGAAACCAAGGATTTTTTAACCTTCTGTGAAGCGAATAAAGGGGCTTGTGCCTCCGTACAGATCAATGGCAATACCGGCGAGAAAGAGTTGTTTAATTACACTGATCAAAAAGGAGTTGGCCAGTTGAATAGTTTTGGTGCTTTTATTAATTCGAATAAATATAAAGCGAAGCGAATTATCGCAATCGGTGGCGCAAATACTATTGAAAACAAGGGAATTAGTACCGCTACTTTTGATGCCATTTTTGCTAATCAGGATAAATTTTTAATGCAATTTAAAGCCTGGATGACTCATTTTAAAAATCTTAAGGGCGTGGATTATGATTTTGAACCACCTATCGATTTGCAGACTGGCGGTCAGTTACCTCCAGATGCAAAAACGAGTACGGATTACAAACGTTTGTTTGATTTAGTCAAGGCCAGCCGCAAAACCTTAGGGAGTGACGCTTATATTTCAGTAACCGTCACAGCAAATAAAGACTATTTAGAAAGAATCAATCAATCAGTCGAAGGCGGATGGTTTAAACAAATTGCCGCTTATGTCGATAGTGTGAATGTGATGACTTATGATTTGCATGGCCCGTGGAATCAAAGCGGTGATCCTTACACGTCTATTCACGCTTATCTTAAGCACCCAGCTACGAGCCGTAAAGATGAGTTTGCTATCAACTATGCAACCGACGCAATCACTGAGCAGGTTTTAACTTATGGTATGCCGAAGGAAAAACTACAGGTTGGTCTTGCTGCCTATGGTCGAGGTTTTTCCGGTGTTGAGCGAGGTGATGACAGCAGTTATCCGGGTTTTGAACAACCTTGGCGTGGTGCCAGCCATTTCACAGCGGCTTATACGAAACAAGATGGTCTATTACCCTATAATTCTGTGACTAAAGTGATGAATGAATTGGGTTATAAAAGTTATCAAATTCAGACGGCAGATGATGTTGCCGGCATCCCTTTTATTACTGGAGCTTATCTTTATAATCCAGTGGCTAAACAATTTATAGGCTATCAATCGCCTGCTGTAGTTAAATCAGTTTGCGAATTTATCAAAACCAAACAATTAAAGGGAGTGATCCTGTGGAGTGCTGATACCGATTTACCCGTTACCAATCCTGATAGTTTGGTTGCTACTTATAAAAGTGTATGTAACTAAGCCGGGCTATTTATCTTTCTACTATCTTGGCGCTTATGCCTCGATTTTCTGCGCTTCGCTGCTCACATACTAACATGTATGCTCCGCTGCGATGCTCGAAAAATCGAGGCATAAACACTCAAGCTAGCGAAAGATAAACAGCCCTTAGTGTCTACTATCATGGCACTTATGCCTCGATTTTCTGCGTTTCGCTGCTCACATACTAACATGTATGCTCCGCTGCGATGCTCGAAAAATCGAGGCATAAACACTCAAGCTAGCGAA